>NZ_DDCJ01000100.1:2706-15653 GCF_002335285.1 Thalassolituus sp. UBA2009 | reverse complement strand
ATGCGCTGCAGACCCAGTGTATAAAGCACCAGCAGCAGGATCAGCAGAGCAATACGCAGCCCGGTGCTTTGCAGCATCTGCTGGCGCTGGTCGCTGGCGTCGTAATGAGCAAACAGCCAGCCCTGCTGCTCTCCCCGCAGCTCGAGGGTGCGGAACTGAATAGGCTGCAGGCCATAGAAATGTCCGCCATCCTGAAAAAACTGAAATTGTTGCCGGTCCAGAGATAAATGCTTGCTGGTCAGATCAACGTCCAGAGGCCGGCGAATGTCTGCCCTGCGGGTTGATAGCAGAACCTGACCATCGACCAGCAGCAACAGATGGCTGACGTGTGGGCGGGTTGCCATCCGGCTGAGGGTCTGATCGCCGAGCGTCCATTCTCCATCCGCCAGTTGGTGCTGCAGGGTTAAACGCAGTCCGCCCAATTCGGCTTCCAGCTTGTTTGACCAGGTACTGCTGAACTGTTGGGTCAATGCCTGATAGAGGAAATAGCTGAGCAATAAGGCCGCAACGCCCAGTGCCAGAGCTGACCAGCTGAGCAGAATTTTGCGCAGAGAGCCGTATTTCCGGCGACGCTTATGATGTGGCTTGCGGCTCTCTGTCATGGTGACACCGGCAGAAAACGGGGATCGGTAAACTGCTTAAGCTGCGGCGGGGCTGGCATCAGTTTCTGTTTAACCATCAGCTGAGCAAGGCCGTCCGCATTGCGGCTTAAAGGAGAGGGGTCGCCGCTGAGCAGGCGCCGGTTTTCTTCTGTGTCCGGTAATTCCAGCCCATCAAACATGGCGCTGATCTGCTCGTCCGGCAAACGCAGACGCTGGTTCATAATGGCAAATGAAGTCTGCGGAGAGGTTTGTATCAGCTGGCGGGCCTGCAGATAGCCATCAATCAGCTCCTGTATATGCTGTGTTTGCTGTTCCATCACCTCCCGGCGAATTGCCAGCACATCGACGATCTGGCCCTTGATTGCGCTGCTGTCGAATAATACCCGGGCTCCGGCGCGGGCCAGTTCGCTGCTGAAGGGTTCGTAGGTGATCATGGCATCGATGCTGCCGTTCTGATAAGCCTTCAGCTGGTCACTCAGGTTCATATGGCGGATACGCAGTGAGTTGTCCGGCAGTTCAGCAAAGTCCATGGCACTTTTCAGCATCAGTGCCCCCACGGCAGTGGTTTCCAGCGCGATGGTTTTGCCACGCAGATCACTCAGGGTGTGAATATCAGGATGAACCATCAGCATGTCGGCACCGGCAGAAATATTAAACACCAGCACCACGACCAGATCCTGCCCCTCCTGTACCAGTGCCAGCACTTCATCCAGTGTCAGCGCGCCGCCTTCCAGATGACCGAGGCGCAGGGCATCGATAACATCCGATGCTGAAGGAAGCTCCACCAGTTTGATGTGATGATTGTAGAGACCCTGCTCCCGTGCCAGATAAAGTGGCTCATAGCCGGGCCAGACGTTGGTGCCTACACGCAGCAGGGATCCCGGCGAGTCACAGCCACTGGTAGCTACCAATGGCAGGCAGAGCAGCAACCTTAAAATCCAACCCCGCACAGAAACTCCGGCTATTCGCTAACACTTTGTTAAGCCTAGCAGTTTACGGTTTTTCTGCTGCTGAATGTGTGGCTTTGGTGTGGTGACATTCCGACCATGGGCTAATAGTCCGGAGTGCTGAAATATGCTCCCCTGAAGGTTCAACTGAAGACAGGTACAGGCTATGTCAGACAAGAATAACAATAAGCGCAGTCACGCTAAGGCAGATGCAGAAACAACGCCTGCCAATGATGCCGGTTCGCGTTTTGAAAGAGTGTTTTATCGTTATCTGGCCTGGTTTCCGATTCTGGTGCTGCCGATGATGGTGTGGGAAATGATGGGAACGGGTCAGTATGGGGTTGGCAGCATTGTTGCGCTGATCCATGCCGTACTGGTGTTCCGCTTTGTGCAGGTCATCAATTTGCCGGGAATCTTTAAGCGTCGTCGCCCAACAGACGCCTGAAAAACAGAGATGCCTGAAAACAAAGGGCGTCTGAAAAACAGGGGACGCCTGAAACAAAACAGGCAGAAAGCGGGTAACGCTTTCTGCCTGTTGTTTTTCCGCCTGCTTTATTTCAGGTGCCAGTGATTACTGACGGATACCTTCGATAAACAGACCAATCTCAACGCTGGTAGACGCGGGACCCAGGTTGTAATCGATACCGTAGTCAGACAGCTTCAGTTTGGTTTTACCTTCAAAACCAGCGCGGTAGCCACCCCATGGATCTTTACCTTCACCGATCATTTTCACCGGAAAACTGATCGACTTGGTGACGCCGTGCAGCGTGAAATCGCCGGTCAGAACGCCTTCGCCTGCGCCGGTGGATTTAAAGCCGGTGCTCTTGAATGTGGACTGCGGGAATTTGCTGACGTCGAGGAAATCAGAACCTTTCAGGTGCTTGTCACGTTCAGCATGATTGGAATCCAGGCTGGCGGTTTCAATGGTCACTTCAATGGCTGACTTTTCCGGTGCCTTGGCATCGTATTCAAACTGACCGTCAAAAGTATTGAAACGACCCAGCAGCCAGCTGTAACCCAGATGCTGGATCTTAAACTGGATAAAAGCGTGGGCGCCCTGTGTATCAATTTTGTAGGTCGCTGCCTGGGACAGGGACGGCATCAGCAATGCGGCGCTCAGGCCGGCAGCAAGCATCAGTTTTTTCATTGTTCGCTCCTTGGTTTTTTAAAGCGGTTTTGTCATTGAATCTGTTGTCGCACGGAGTGATTTAAGCGCCGGGCTTAAGCATCCGCACCAGTGTTTTGTCTTTATCCAGCCAGTGATGTTTGATCGCTGCCACAGCATGCAATCCGGCAATGAGCATCAAAGTCCAGGCCAGCGCCCAGTGAATAACACCGGCGACATCTTCCTGATTAGCGTGGGTCAGGGTGGCGGGTAACTCAAATAAGCCGAACACCTCAATGGCCCGGCCATCGGCGGTGGAAATCAGATAGCCACTGATAAACAGTGCCAGCATCAGCAGATACAGCAGAATATGCGTCAGGTGAGCAATCTTATGCTCCCAGACTTTGCTGCCCAGTGGCTTTGGCTGCGGGTTACGCAGCTTCCAGATCAGGCGCAACAGCCACGCCAGCGCCAGTATGACGCCGGCACTTTTATGCAGATCCAGCGAACCCCGGTACCAGGCGTCGTAATAGGTCAGCTCAACCATATACAGGCCGAGGCCAAACAGCCCGAAAACGGCCAACGCCATCAGCCAGTGGAAGGCAATGCTTACCCAGCCATAGGAAGAAGAAGTGTTGCGAAGCATAAAGTCCGGCCCTGAGTACCCTTGAGAATTGATCTCGATAAGAACCCACCATAGCGGCTTTAGTTCAGCAAAAAAACACGCATAATCGGACAACTGTTGTGCAAATATGCACAACTCAGATGCATTGATGAACGGAGAATCCGATGGAAACGAGCTGGGATGATATCCGCATTGCTTATCAGGTGGCGGAGTCGGGCAGTCTGAGTCGTGCCGGTGAACGGCTGGGTATGAACCACAGCACGGTGCTGCGTCACATCAACCGGCTGGAGCAGCAACTGGGGCATAAGCTTTTTATCCGTCATCAGCGCGGTTACCGGCTGACTGATGCAGGGCAGCTGCTGCTGGAAAAAATGCATCCGATTGTGGCCGATATGCGCCGTTTGCAGGGCACACTGTCGACGCTGGATGCTTCACCGTCCGGTACTTTGCGTATTTCGACAGTGTCTGATTTTTCACCGTTTTTTACGCCATTGTTGCATGCGTTCCGCCAGGAATTTCCCCAGATCCGGGTGCAGATTGTTGCCACCGATGATGTGTTATCCCTGGCACGTGGTGATGTGCATGTGGCCATCCGCATGGGCGCCGAGCCGCGCGAACCCGATCTGATTGCCCGGGCGCTGTTGCCGGTGCAGATGCACTATTGTGCTGCTGAAAGCTATATCGAGCGCCATGGTTTGCCGCGTTCGATGGCCGATATCAACCGCCATTGGTGGGCATTACCGACCGGCGAAAAGCAGCGTATATCGGGCATCAGGCAGCTGCTGGAAAAGCTCGATCCGGGCCAGATTGCCTTTCAGAGCAACAGCTTTAACGACATCCTGTCGGCGGTAAAGGAAGGTATGGGGATAGGTCCGGTTGGTGCTTTACAGCGTCTGGCTGACAGTGTGTCAGGCCTGAAGCAGGTAGAATTCGGACTCAGTGCCGAACCGTCATTGATGTGGTTTGTGTATCACAAGGACATGCGCCGCAGTGCGCGGGTGCAGGCGCTGCAGGAGTTTATTCTGCAACGCCTGCCGGAAATTCAGCACAGGCTTGGCTGAGCGCTATCACAGCAGGTTGCTGGTTAATCCCATTTCGTTTGACATGGATGGCCACTGACGCCAGATATGTACCAGATTGCTGGCTTCCTGACGGTTCATAAAGGCTTTGAACTCCGGGCTCTGATAGGCCATCTGCGGGCCGAACAGACGTTTCACGGCAATGTCGACCAGCTGATCCAGATCGTTGGCAAAAGGTTCGCCGATCAGGGTGTGGATAATCACATTCGACAGTGTCATATCCATCGGAATCAGCGGCTGGCCAACACGGTGGATATAGGTTTCGTTCACCTCTTCCAGCAGACGGTGAGCCAGGTAGGCTTTGTCCATCAGCGCGGCCAGACCAGCCTCATGGCTGAGCGCGGCCGGAGGTGTCACGAAAAACTCGGTCGCCATCTGGATAACCGGCTGTACATAGTGGCTTAAGCCCGCTTCCAGCGCGGCGGCCTGCAGGTCGAGCAGCATTTGTGGCACGTCTTCGATATAGCGGACAACAAACTCCAGCAGTTTTTCTGCCGCTTCACCTTCAGGCAGATCGACGATGCGGGCAACCTGATCGGCGCGGGAGCTCAGGGCATTCTGCAGTTGCAGGGTAATGGCTTCATCACTGAGGGCGTTGCGGATTTGCTGGTTGATAACTTCCATGGTCATGCGTTTGCCTCGTTTCCAATCTGCCGTGATTAGGGTGTGGTAAAGCTATAAGCTCAGGTTTACACACGCAATGGAAAATCACGGCACAACTTAGACGGAATTGATCTAAAAATTAATTTGTTAAAAAATCTTTTAAAATCAATAGTTTACGAATCTAATTTCTGTCGACTTTGGAAAGTATAGTAAAGTTTGACGCCGTAACCAGTCGATTTACATAAAATTTTGTGGACGCCTCCACAGTGTCAAAAAAGTGTTAATTGCAAACAGAGCCCGGGTCGTGAGGAAGGCGTAAAAAGACCACCACAGGCCGTCGTTCCCCCACTCTCTGCTCAGCCACCAGACTGGCAGAAATACCAGCAAAGCAGCCGCCAGCATGGCGTTGCGCATGGCAGCACTGGCCTGTGCTCCGATAAATACCCCATCCAGCCAGTAGCTGGCCACCCCCACTAAAGGCAGCCAGAACAGGTAGTGCTGATAGCGCTGCAGCTGTGGCAACAACTCAGGCTGACTGGTCATCAGACTGAGCAGGTAAGGCCCCGCCAGCCATAAGGCCAGAGTCAGGGTGGCTGCCAGCCCCAGCATGTTCAGGCCGGTGAGCAGCAGCGTCTGGCGTAATTGCCCGCTGTCTGCCTGGCCCAGACTGTGCCCGGTCAGGCTTTCAGCGGCATGGGCAAAGCCATCCAGCGCATTGGATATCAGCAACAATGCAGTAATCAGTAATGCATTAGTGGCCAGTGTCAGCTCACCCATACGGGCTCCCTGAGCGGTAAAAAAGGCAAATACCAGCAGCAGGCACAGGGTGCGCACAAATAAGTGCCGGTTGATACGTAACAGCGGGCGCAGTGTTATCAGCGGCGGGCGGACTCCCAGTGATTGCAAACCATGGCGGCGGGCGAAATACAGTGCTGCAGCCAGGCCGCTGTAATCGGCCAGCACGCTGCCCAGCGCCACACCGTCGCTGGTCATGCCGGCATGAAATACCAGCAGATAATCCAGCACGGCATTGAGGCTGTTCACCAGGGTCAGAATCAGCAGCGGAATGCGGGTTTTTCCCAAACCGATAAACCAGCCGGTGAGTACATACTGCGCCAGCACCGCCGGTGCCGATAACAGGCGGATGCTGAGATATTCTGCCGCTCCGCTCTGCACATTATCGCTGCCCCCCATTAACGGCAGCAGCCACGGCAGCGCGATAAAAGCTGCAGCCATCACCAGCAGGCAGATTGGCAGCACCAGCCATAACGAATGTTGCAGGCTTTCAATGACCTGCGCCTGTTGCTGTGCTCCGGCGGCGCGGGCGGTAACGGCGGTGGTACCCATGCGCAGAAAACCAAAGCTCCACAGCAGCAGGGTAAATAACTGCGCGCCTATCGCTACCGCACCAAGGTGTTTCGGGTCGGGCAGGTGTGCCAGTACCGCGCTGTCGGCCAGCCCCAGCAACGGCACCGTGATGTTGCTGAGCATAATTGGCCAGGCCAGCATCCAGATGCGGCGTTGTGTCGCAGCCAGAGAAGGGGCTGTTACTGCGTGGCTGGCCGTCATGGCTGATATACTCCGCGTCTCAGTTTTGCGATTACAGATTTGGGGTTAAGGCTTTGAGCAGGTGTTGGTCACGATGAAAAAAGCGATTGTACTGTTTTTACTGTTACTTGCGGCATGGCTGACCGGTGCAGGTGTTGCTTATGCACCGCAATGGCAGCAGGCACAGCTGCTGCAACAGGATGGTCTGATGCTGTTTCCGCGTGCGCTGGCCGTGAGCGATCAGGTCTTTATTAATCAGCATGGGCAGCGGATGGCATTACGAGAACTGCAGGGGCGCAATGTGCTGCTGTTTTTTGGTTACACCTTTTGCCCGGATATCTGCCCGACCACACTGGCCGACCTCAGCCGCAGCTGGAAACAGTTGCCGGCGGATATCCGCGAGCAATGGCAGGTGGTGCTGGTTTCGGTCGATCCTGAGCGTGACAGCCCACAGTCTCTGCAGCCTTATATGGCGTACTTCAATAAGAGTTTTCTGGGTTTAACCGGTAATGCCAATGGTCTGGGCGTGCTGGCGGCAGAACTCAATGCGGTGTATGGCAAGGTGGAGCGTGGCGAAGGCGTGGCTTATCTGATGGATCACAGTGCCAATCTGGTGATTCTGGATAAACAGGGCGCTTACCGTGGCTATATCGCCCCGCCGCATTATCCACAACGTCTGGTGCCGCTGCTGCAGGCGCTGAGTGCCCGCCTTCAATAACCCGCTGTCAGTAACGGCTGACCTGCATGGGCGCTGCTTGTAATGGCGGCCTTGTCCATTTAATCAGCTGCCGCAATCTGCTGTCGTCGCAGCGCCCCTGATATTCCAGCCAGTGAATGGTGTTACCGGCGAGAAATACTGAGCCGGAGACGATGGCGCTGCCGGCGGTCCAGCCACCGATAATCACCACATAGGCTGCGAGGCAGACTTCGGTGCTTTGCTGACAATCCCCTAGCCCCCGCAGCAGGTTGGCATGTGTGTTAGCCTCCAGCCACTCATAGTTCAGCGCCAGCTGGCGTGATACCAGTTCGCAGCGGGCATAGCCCTGATCCAGCGGCACTTTGCTGGGGTAAACGGTGCAGCCGCTGAGCAGCAGTACCAGCGCCAGCGCAGCAAGCTGCAGGCCGTTATCCGGTAGTTTCATCCATGACATCCATCGGGCACAGAGCCGTCAGTATGCTGAACGGCGGCTAAACCGCAGCTGAATGATGCGGCATCGCCTTTACCGGCATCATGGAGCAGAACTTTTGCCCGCTTCGCCGGAGACAACGGGTTGTTGCCGCTGCAGCGTATGGGCTGTGCTTTGGCTGTTGCTGCCCAGATTGCTGTTCAGGTTTATCAGAAAGTTCACTCCGCTGCGGCTCGCGCTTATCTCAATAATCTGTTGTGCCCCCAGGCTGGGATAAGCGCCACAGGTTTCTCCGGCCTGACAGATCACGTTATCCACATCAATATCAGAGCCGGCCAGCAGGGAGTAGCGGCCAGCAGGAACGGCCGGGAAGCTATAGCGGCCATTCGCCTGAGCAAAAATGCTGGTTGTACATTCTTTCTCATCGCGCCCGGCGGCGATGCAATCGGCATCTTCGAGTAATACATACTGCTGGGTCATGGCGTTGTTGCTGCTGATAACGCCATTTTGCATATACACCGGAATACTCAGGCTGTTGCTGCCGTCGCTGACGCTGATGGTGGCGTTGTAGTAGCCATCACTCAGACCGCTGCGGCTAACGCTGGCACTGTATGCGCCGAGATTTTTGTCGTCGACGCTGACCGCTGTAATGCTCAGCCAGTCAGCATCATCACTGATCGTAAGTTGCCCCGGTTGCAGATCACCGGCATTGCTCAGGGTAAAGCTGAGGCTGTTGTCGCTGCCAAATACCAGCTCCGCTGGAGAAGACTGCAGCGCCACCGGACGTAGCGGCAGGGTGCCGCCGCCAGCCAGTTTCAGCGCTTCACTGACTGCGCGATAGGCATCAATCTGACCATAACCTAACTGGTTGTCACGGTTACAGCTGGTGGCCTTATTGGTGATGGCACAGCTCTGCAATAACTGATCGACATCGCTGGCAGACAGCGCCGGATAGGCCGATTTCATCAACGCAATCACCCCGGCGACATGCGGACTGGCCATGGACGTACCTTCAAACAGGCGATAGCTGGGTTGGCGTGATCCGCTGCTGTCATCAGCAACGGTACTGAGCACACCGTCCTTCTGACCATCGCTGTTATCGTCATTGCTCAGCTCTCCACCGGGGGCAGCAACGCTGATGGTGCTGCCATAATTGGAATACGAGGCCAGTGTGCCGGTGTAACGGGTGGCGCTGACGGAAATCACTTCCGGATAGGCCGCCGGATAAGATGGTGAAGAAGTGGCCTCGTTACCGGCAGCGGCAACAATAATCACTCCGGCATTGCGCGCCGCGGCGTACACCGCCTGCTCCGCCGCCGAGGAACTGCTTCCCCCCAGGCTGAGGTTAATCACATCGGCCTTTTGGGCTGGCAGAGTGTTGCTGTCATTGCTTAACCGGGCGGCATAACGTACGGCCTGAATGATGTCGTAGGACGTGCCGTCATTTTTACCCAGCGCCCGCAGCGGCATGATTTTCGCGTTCCAGGCGACGCCCGCGCCGCCAATGCCGTTATTGCTTGCGGCAGCAATGGTGCCGGCAACATGGGTACCATGCCAGGAACTGGCTCCGGGAATATCGCTGTCGCCGGGATCATCAGGATTGTTATCAATGCCATTGCCATCGCGGGCGCTGTCTCTATTGGCAATAAAGTCATAGCCCGCAATCAGCTGACCACTCAGATCCGGATGGGCCAGATACACACCGGTATCGATGACCGCCACGATGACGCCATCACCTTTGTTCAGATTCCAGGTCTGCGGCAGATTGATGGCCGGATAATGCCACTGGTAGCGGTAGTAGGGATCGTTGGCTGTGGCCTGAGCCTTGCGGATGTAATTGGGTTCGGCGTATTCGATTCCTTCCTGCTGGCGCAGACGTTTGATATCCATCAGGGTCTGGCGTTTGTTATACAGAGCCTCGCTGAACGCACGCAGCAGATCGGGCTCAGCACTGCCGGCGCTTAACCGCGCGCTGCTGCGGTTAAGGCTGAGCAGCTGTGGTTTGTCCGGATCGTTTGCCGATGCTGCATTCAGCTGGCTCAGAGCCACCGGACTGAGCACGGTGTTTAAGCCAGCATTACGTGCCTGGGCGCTGATGCTGCTGCCGGCTTTGGCTTTAACAATGATTTCGTCGGCGACAAAATCATCCATTCTGTTTGCGGATGCCGATGCACTGGCGGGCAGGATCTGCAGTACGTATTTGGATATACCGGAATAGGCATAAACGTTAATCAGGTAGTCACCGTCGGCCGGAACGGTGACTTCTTCAAAAGCTCCGGCAGCACCATCCACCGGGCCCAGCTGAGATGCGTCTGCCAGCAGATAATCGCCTTCAGCATTCGGGGTCGCTTCGGCGAGAAACAAATCAAGGTCGCCGTGATAGCCTTCGCCGCTGTAAAAATAGGTGAGGTCGACAACCTGCAGGCGGATGATCTGTCCCGCTTGCAGGCTGGCCTTAAAGTAATCGTCGCGGTCTGCGCTGTTGGCATAGCGTTCAGATTCACTGTCTTCAGATACGGCTGCATCTGTTGGTCTGGCGGAAGCAAAACCCTGAACAGTCGTCAGGTTACTTAACAGTTGTGGATTGGTGGGATCATCATTACTGGCATAAGGCGCGTAGATATCATTGATATCGGAATCGGTAACAATACCGGTGGCAATGCTCAGCTGGCCCGATAACGAGTACGTGGCTGCCGGGTTGCTGCTGCCACTACTGCCTCCGCAGGCACTGAGAGTAAGACTCAGCAGCAGACTCAGGGGTAACAAGCTGGATTGATGTGCGAAGCTGATCATGGGATTTCCGGAAGGCGGCAGATAACGATGCAGGTATTTTAGCGGCTAATCGCAGCTCTGTGCGTGACCCGGTTGTCTTTTGTCTGCACATAGGCAATTGCAGCACTTTGCATTACCCTGAGGTTTCAGCCGTATAGCAAAGGATTGCTTATGTCGTTAGCCCGCGTATTTACCCGCGCGCAGCTGGGTATTGATGCTCCGCCGGTCATTGTTGAGGTGCACCTGTCCAGTGGCCTGCCGTCGCTCAGCCTGGTGGGGTTGCCGGAAACCGCCGTTAAAGAAAGTAAAGACCGCGTGCGTTCTGCCCTGATGAACGCGCAGTTTGAATTCCCCGCCAAGCGCATCACCATCAATCTGTCTCCTGCTGATTTGCCAAAAGAAGGTGGCCGTTATGATCTGGCCATTGCGCTGGGCATTCTTGCGGCTTCCGGCCAGATTCCGGCCACCGCTCTGGATGGACATGAATTTATCGGTGAGTTGAGTCTGGGCGGAGATTTACAGCCGGTACCCGGAGTATTGCCCTGTGCCCTGCAGGCAGCCCGTGCGGGTAATGTGCTGGTGTTACCCCAGGCCAATGCCAGCGAAGCGGCACTGTGTTCTCAGGGGGAATTCCGCAGCGCCGCCAGCCTGCTGGAGGTGACCGCTTATCTGCATGGCCAGCAGAGCCTGACAGCGGTAACAGCGGGCAATGCTGTCCCCGCGGGGCGTCCGCAACAGGCCGACTTAACCGATGTGCGCGGCCAGCCACAGGCGCGGCGGGCGCTGGAAATTGCCGCAGCAGGTCAGCATAACCTGCTGTTTATTGGCCCGCCGGGCACCGGCAAAACCATGCTGGCCAGCCGTCTGCCCGGCATTTTGCCGCCCATGAGTGAAGAAGAAGCGCTGGTGTCGGCGTCGGTTTATTCCATCAGCAGTCAGCCGTCGCAGTGGCAGGATCAGTGGCGCGTGCGGCCTTTCCGCGCGCCGCACCATACCGCATCCGGAGTGGCTCTGGTCGGTGGTGGCACAACCCCCAAGCCCGGTGAAATCTCACTGGCCCATGGCGGTGTGCTGTTTCTGGATGAGTTACCGGAATTTAGCCGCAAAGTGCTGGATGTGCTGCGTGAACCGCTGGAAAGCGGACGTATTGTTATCAGCCGTGCCAACCGCTCAATTACCTATCCTGCGCGTTTTCAGCTGATTGCGGCGATGAATCCCTGTCCCTGTGGTTATTTTGGTGATCCGGCCGGACGCTGCCACTGCACCCAGGAGCAGATCCGCCGCTATCAGGGACAGACCTCGGGGCCGCTGCTCGATCGTATTGATCTGCACGTTGAAGTTCCTCCCATTGCCACCGCGTTACTGCAGCAGGCTCCGGCCGGTGAAAGCAGCGCGGCAGTACAGCAGCGGGTGATGGCGGCGCAGGCGCTGCAGCAACAGCGTCAGGGGTGCGCTAATGCCGAGCTGAGCCCCACGCAGCGCGAGCAGGTCTGTGTGCTTCATGAAGAGGATCAGCACTGGCTGCTGGCGGCGATTGAGCGGCTGCAGCTGTCGGCCCGGGGGTATCACCGTCTGCTGAATATTGCCCGCACCATTGCTGACCTGGATGCCCAGCCGGCCATCGGTCGTGTGCATCTGCTCGAAGCACTGGGCTACCGCACGCTGGATCGTTACCGGCAGGGGTAAGGCTGCAGATTTGTGCATTATTTGCACAGATGTCAGTATCTGCCACACTTGGAGAAACCCTGTGGATATAAAGCATGGTAAAGCAACTGATTGTCTTCCTGATCATCATCGCCCTGACTGTGGCAGTTATGGTGTATTACCACGTCAATACGGAAAGCCCTTTTGACGGCGAAGCCTTTTTCGGCCCGAAAGAGCGCCCCGCAGAACCGTCACCGGCGCCTCAGAACAAGCGTCCCTGAGTAAATCCTGAATGTTCCGGAAAGCCGCTTTTCGCTTGTGCAATCAGTTCGCCCAGCGCCAGTGGGCGGGCGTAAATATAGCCCTGAATGCGGTCGCAGCCGAGACGGCGTATCTCTTCCAGACAGGCACTGTCTTCAACACCCTCAGCCGTTGTTTCCAGCTTCAGGCGGTTCGCCAGATCCAGCATGGTGGTAACAATATGGCTTTGTGGTCCGTGGTCGGGCAACGGCGAGACAAAGGCGCGGTCAAGCTTGATACCGGTCAGTGGCAGGTCACTTAAATGGGACAGTGATGAGAAGCCGGTGCCGAAATCATCCAGCACAATGTGCACGCCCGCGGCTTTCAGCTGGCGCAGATTCAATAAGGATACGCTGGCGTCGCGCATCATGGCGGTTTCGGTCAGTTCCAGCTCCAGAAACTGTGGTGGCATGCCAAACTGGTCGAGTAAGTCGAGTACCTGCCGGGTATAAAGGGGATCGGCAACCTCCGGAAAAGAGACGTTCACCGCCATGCGCAGCGGGTGGTCGAGCAGCTCCTGCAGCCGGCACCAGGCACTGATGGTTTCGCGCAATGCCCATTGGCCCAGCGCCTGAATCAGTCCGGCATTTTCGGC
>NZ_DDCJ01000100.1:0-2443 GCF_002335285.1 Thalassolituus sp. UBA2009 | reverse complement strand
TCGGCCCCGACCAGCGCCCCGGTACGGCTGTCAAACTGGGGCTGGTATTCAAGGTAAAACTCATCACGCTGCAAGGCCAGATGAATACCGCTCAGCAGGCTCAGGCCGGTGTCCTGCTGGCGCCATTCGAACTGGGCTTCCTGTACCAGTCGTTCCCGGGCAATCTGTTGTACACCTTCCTGCAATACTGCACTCAGGGCAGAGAAACCGCTGATACACAATGGTGAGCTGTGGTACACCACCCAGGGGCGGTCGTCATCGTCCGGCTGCAGTGGCAGCCAGTCGGCATGGAGTTCGTAGTAATTGTCACTGACCACAACCAGCTGATCATCCAGTATGCGGCCGATAATGGCTCCGGCGGGGGCGCGCCGGCTGATGGTGCGTTCAAATTCCTGCTGAATACTTTCCCGTTGCTGCCAGCTGTCACGGTCATGCTGATGCCGTAACCAGCGGCATTGCAGCACCTGCAGATAATAGCCATGGTCTGCCTGGGTCAGTTGCTGGCGCAGGCGGGTAAAAAAATCATTGCGCTGTAAGGGTGCCGGAATGTTGCTGAGTACCTGCTGTTGCAGAGGCCCCAGGCTCTGGAAAAAACGCTGACGATTAAAATCATCCAGCGCCAGCCAGTGTCCGGACGGAGGCAGTTGATCACGGTGTTTAGTGGTGGAAATAATCAGGCAGGGCAGGTGTGGCGGAAGTTGGGTAAGCCATTGTTGCTGGGCAGTTGTAAAGGTGTCTATCAACAGTACTGCAGCTTGCCAACCGTCGCCTGAAGGGGGCAGGGCAGACGTTGAGAGCGGATTCAGGAACAGGAATTCCGTTCGCATAGCGTCCTGCCTCTGATGTTGACCCAGCCAGTGTTGCAGGTCTCCGAGGCGCTGTTCGCAGGTGCTCAGAATCAACAGATTGAGCCTGGACTGATGTGGTGAAAATTCCATAAAACCCGAACTGAATTAGGTCTGGTATGTGTCTGCCCGTAAGGCGACGCCCGGTTGTGTGACCTCCGTATTGTTGCCGGAATGGCAATATACGACGCGATCCATAACCATTTCTTTTAATAATCAGTGTTTATATATAGGACATTTCGGGTTGTGTGTCTCCTTTTGTGGCAGAAAAATATCCTTCAGGGACAAAGACTTGCGTACCAGAGTCCGCAGCGATGGTGATAAAAGCAGTGACAGTTGTGCCTGTTCGCTGTCCGAGTCACGTTGCGGCGGATTCCAACCATGCGCTGAGCTGTTAGAATGCCCGCCCGTCAGAGAGGTAAGCCCGTGGTCGATCTAAGTCAGCTCAATCCCCGTCAGAAAGAAGCCGCCAAATATGTGGATGGCCCGCTGCTGGTACTGGCCGGTGCTGGCTCCGGCAAGACGTCGGTGATTACCCGTAAGATTGCTTACCTGATCGGTGTGTGCGGTATCAAGTCGTACCATATCGCCGCGGTAACCTTTACCAATAAAGCCGCGCGCGAGATGAAAGAGCGGGTGATGTCGCTGGTGGGTAAAGGCGGTGCCAAGGGCTTGACGGTATCGACCTTCCACAACCTCGGCCTGAATATCATCCGCCATGAGCTGACCACCGCCGGTTATAAAAATGGTTTCTCAATTCTTGATCAGGATGACTGCAAAGGCATTATCCGCGACGTGATGCACCGTGAACACGGTGACGACGGCGATATGATCGAGCTGGTGCAGAACGCCATCTCCAACCTCAAAAACGATCTGATCACCCCCGACCATGCCATCAAAGTGGCATCGACTCCGCAGGAATTGCTGATCGCCCAGACCTACAGCGTTTATCAGCGCATGCTGAAAGCCTATAACGCGGTGGACTTTGACGACCTGATCATGGTGCCCACGGTGCTGTTCCGTGATCACCCGGAAGTGCTGACCCGCTGGCAGAAGAAGATCCGCTATCTGCTGGTGGATGAGTATCAGGACACCAATACCAGCCAGTACGAGCTGGTGAAGCTGCTGGTGGGTCACCGCACCGGTCTGACGGTGGTAGGTGACGATGACCAGTCGATCTATGCCTGGCGTGGTGCCCGTCCGGAAAACCTGTCGCTGCTGAAAAAAGACTTCCCGACGCTGAAGATCGTTAAGCTGGAGCAGAATTACCGCTCCACCGGCCTGATCCTGAACGCCGCTAACCGCGTGATCGACAACAACCCGCACGAATTCGAGAAAAAGCTGTGGTCCGATATGGGCTACGGCGACCCGATCAAGATTCTTAAATGCCGCAACGACGAAGTGGAAGCCGAGCGCATTGCCACCGAAATCGTCGAGCGCCGCCTGCGTTATGGTTGTGGCTACCGCGATTTTGCCGTGCTCTATCGTGGTAACCACCAGTCGCGTGTGATCGAGATGAAACTGCAGGCCTATCAGGTGCCGTACAAACTCAGCGGAGGCCAGTCGTTCTTTGGCCGCAACGAGATAAAAGACATCAT
>NZ_DDCJ01000101.1:78747-81535 GCF_002335285.1 Thalassolituus sp. UBA2009 | reverse complement strand
GATCGAGTGCAACGTGCCCAGGTGAATCGCCACCAGTTTGCTAGACACCTTTGAGTTAGAGAAAATGACTCAAACAGAGGTGAGTATGAGCAACAAACGCTATCCCGAAGAATTCAAGATCGAAGCCGTTAAGCAAGTGACCGTTGCCGGCCACAGTGTCGCTGATGTTGCTGAACGATTAGGTGAGATACACGATCTTGCGGCGGTGCTCTACCAGGTCTTCAATACATCCTCGTCATATTGGAAGAACCCCATTAACATTCAAAGGAATAACAGAAAGCTTAAAAATTAAATGCACATACTTTTAAAACTGATCATTCGGTAACAACGCAGAAAAAGCCCTACGCAACTGTCCTGTTGTGCGTTTTTCTGCAGGCCAGTTGCGCTGCTGCTCTAACACCCACACCTGCACTGCACGATAATTATTATAGCGACGACTAACCCCCAGATATCGGGCCAGCCCATACCCAGGCTGAATGTTGAAGCTGCGTATCAGCCACTCGGCCAGATCGTATGTCTTAGGAGGAATCCAGATGCTGCTGTACATTTGTTGCTGAATCATAAACACCTCCTAACGGTTACCAACCAGATTCTCAAACGCTGATCCGTCCATGCGGGTCAGGTTCGGGATGTAGCGCGAATACACCTTGAACAGCATTTCCGTAGAAGAATGTCCCAATACCCGTGCCACCCATTCCGGGTTCTCACCTGAAGCCAGAAACAACGTGGCGGCAGTATGTCGTGTTTGGTAGGGCCTGCGCGTTGCTAGGCCCAGGTAACGCAGCAGCGGATACCAGACTCTTTTGGTGACGTTGTTCTGATCCAGTGGCTCTCCGGCGGAGTTACAAAACACATAGGGGCTGATGCGTCCGGTGCTAGCACGCTGAGCCATCAGGGCATCGTAGACCGGCCCAAGCATGGGAATTTCGCGCTGAGAACCATTGTTTTTGGTGTATTCGGTTTGGCCGGCAATTAATGTTTCACGCACCAGAATCTGCCGGCGCTCAAAATCGATGTACTGCCACTTCAATCCATCTATCTCACCGGTACGCATGCCGGTAAAAAAACGCACGGTGTAGTAGTTGCGATAATCGGCACGCACGTTTTCGAGGATCTTGTTCACCTCGACGAGTGAGAAAGGCTCGATGTGGATTTTCTTCATCTTTAAAGGACGGATGTTCCGGTATGGATTTTCAAAGCCATACCGGTCGCATGCTTCATCCATGATCATCCGCAACACTCCCATCCGGTTGTTGAGTGTCTTGGCTGACAGAGTGGCATTGCCGCAACGCCCTGGAATCGCCGCCTGCTGCAAGCGAAAGTTGAGCAGATCCTCTTTGGTGATCTGATTCAGCGGTTGATCACCAAAGGCCGGGAGTAAGGCGCTGTCGAGCAGCGAGCGTACGTTACGCAAATGCGATGCCCGCCACTCAATGGATTTCTCTGTGAACCATTGTTGGCAGAACTCAGCGAAGGTTGGTATGGCCGGGCCTTTTTTGATTCCCACAGCGGGTGCCTGCTGATAACGCTCTTCCAATGCTTCTGCCTTGGCCACATTGGGGCTGTTGGGGAAAAACTCCCGGTAATTGAATTCCCCCAGAATGATTTTGGCTTCGATACGTTGCATCAGCGTTTCCAGCTGTTTCCGATTGCGAGGGATATCATCGAGTAGCGTTTGCTCTCGGTAACGCTGCCCTTTATAGCGAAAATCCAGAAACAGCTTATTGGTTTCCGGGCGCGCTCTTACCTTAGCCATGGCATACACCTCCGCGCGCCATAGGAATGGCGACCGTATCGGCAGTGTTGTTTAGCATTTCCTGTTCAATGGCTTCCCACAAATACAGGATCTTGCGTCCACCAAACGGGCGGATGTAATGCTTACCCTCCAGCAAGACATTGTCTTTCAGTGAGTTACGAATGGTGCGCGCGTCGTACTTGATGCGTGCAGAAAGCTCTTCGGTTGTCAGATATGTCATATTCATGAGAATATTTGCTCCTGTTGCGATCATCGAATGATAACTTAAGTTATCAGATGATTATTAATATAATCACACTTGGGGGCATTTCAAGTGTTTTTTGATAATTTTTATTATCACAGGTGCATTCTATGATCCGGTTTCATCTGAAAAAGCTGATTGCGGACAAAGAGTTTGCTGAAAAGCGGCGCATCACCATTGCGGAGATTTCGGAAGAGACCGGGATCAATCGTATGACTCTGTCAAAGATTCTGAACCATCCAGGCCACAGCACGGTTACCGACAACCTCGATAAGCTGTGCACCTACTTCGACTGCAAAATCGAAGACCTCGTTACCTACATCAAAGAGTGATCCCTGGATCACTCATCCGCTCGATCTCCCCGTCTTGATCTCCTTGTGCCTTTAGTTGCCTTAAGGTCAGGTCAAAAAACAACCACATCGATGTTTGAAATTTTTGGGCACACCTTGGGCACAAAATGGGCACAGGCCCGTTTTTGCTCTTTTTTGGGCGACCGTTTGGTGGGGTAAATCTGAGTGTTTTCGGATGTATCCGGACGATGGAAAACTGGCTGGTGAACAGAGCTATCTGGACAAGAATTGACCAATCACAGCGCTGTGCCCAAAGTAGCCTTAAGGTCAGACGATTTTTTCAGGGGGAACGAAAGAGGGGGCAGCCCAACAGTGGGGCCTGAATGGCGAAACCCAGCATTCATGCGGATTTCAGGCATAAAAAAACCCAACACAAGGCTGGGTTCTTTTAAATGGTTGCGGGAGCAGGATTCGAACCTACGACCTTCGGGTTATGAGCCC
>NZ_DDCJ01000101.1:78406-78531 GCF_002335285.1 Thalassolituus sp. UBA2009 | reverse complement strand
CCAGACTGCTCCATCCCGCGACAAATTGCTCTGCTAAGAGAGACTTAAACACTACTGCTCTGACCACAAAAAACGTTGGTTGCGGGAGCCGGATTTGAACCGACGACCTTCGGGTTATGAGCCCG
>NZ_DDCJ01000101.1:69623-78221 GCF_002335285.1 Thalassolituus sp. UBA2009 | reverse complement strand
GCTACCAGACTGCTCCATCCCGCGTCAGAGGCTGCGAATAATACGGATGACCCCTCATGCTGTCAAGCCTAACATTTTGTTTTTTAGGTATTTTTCCCGCAACGACCAGGAATTTACAGAAAAGTTGCATCATCGTCTGGCGTGTATGGAATACAGGTGGTACGTTATCTGAACAAAAAATAACAACAATAAAAATCGAGCATATGAGTTCGCATCCGACCAATACTTTGACGACGGCGGCTTTGCAGCCATTGTTGCGTTTGTTGGAAAGCAAAGGTTTCTCCGGCATGGATTTGCTGTCGCCAGGCCAGGAGGCCAGAACCGAGCATGTTTCCAGTCAGCGCATGTCCATCAGCCAGTTCGACCGGCTGTTGGAACAGGCCAGCAAACTGCTTAACGAACCTGCCATCGGCCTTGCTGCCGGACAGCACCTCGACCTGCCCAGCTTTTACCTGCTGGGATTCCTGCTGAGCAGTTGCCAGACCGGCCGGGAAGCTCTGACCATTCTGCGCCGCTATTATTCGCTGATCAGTGATACCCGCTCACCCGATCTCTTTGTCGGTCATGAAAGCATTAAGGTGTTGTACTACGTTGCCGATGGCAGCGCCTTTGGCAGCCATGCCCGCAGCGAGTTTATTGCGGCCAGCATTCATACCGCAGGGAAAGCCTTCGGTGGCAGCTATTACCAGGTTCAGGGCGTTGGCTTCCGCTTTCCGGCACCTTCCTACCGTGACCGGCTGGAACAGTTCTTTGGTATACCGATTCAGTACAATCAGCCGCATAACTGGATCTCGTTTTCCGGCAAACTGCTGGATAAACCACTGGCTCAGGCCAACCCTGAACTGTTCAATGCCCTTCGCCGCCAGGCAGAGCTATCGACGACCCGCTTCAGCCAACTACAGGCTTTCAGCCGCAAGGTGATGCATATCCTGTATCAGTGGCCGGACTCCATTCCGATCACCAAAGAGGCGGTCGCCGATCTGTTGAGTACCAGCAGCCGTACCCTGACCCGTCGCCTGCAGGAAGAAAACTGCCAGTTCTCTTCCCTGCTGCGTGATGTACGGCTTGAGAAGGCCAAGCAGGCTCTGGAACGCGGTCATACCGACGTGCAGCAACTGGCCATTGAGCTGGGATTTTCTGACCGTAGGGGGTTTGAGCGGGCGTTCAAACAATGGACGGGCGAAACTCCGGCCGCCTACCGGCGTAATTGCCGTTCACGTCAGGAAACAGTGGAAGATATGGCTGAGGCAGACTGACTCAGCCAATAAAAAAAGCGGCCAGTAGCCGCTTTTTTTATTGCCGGGTGCTGTGCTGTTCTACCAATCACTGGCAGACAGGGCAGCACGGACGGTACGCATTTTTTCAGACTCTTCCAGTGCAATCAGATTTTCAAACAATTGCCGTGAGTCGTTATTGGTCGCCTCACTGAGCATCTGCCGGTACAGGCCGATCAGATAATCATCGATTTTCAATGCAACCCTGGTTAACTCATCCACCGAAATATCCGGATGCAGATCGCGGCAGCCTTTCAGAGCATCGCTGATTGAACCTGGTTCAAACTGGTGCCACTCCGTCAGAACTTTCTGGCTGACATGTTCCTGCATACTGACCATCGATTTGGCCAGAGTATCCTCATGAGCAGCCAGCAGCTGCAGCATCATATCGACCCTCTCGCGCTGCGTCTGATCCCGCAATTGCTGGTACAGGTTACGCGCGTGCTCGTGTAAGCGACGGCCGTATTCAAGTACATCTTTGACCGTGGAGTAACTCATATCTCTGCTTCCTGTTCAAAGGCTCTGGCTCAACGTTCAAGCTTCAAAAACCCCTGTGGCCCTCCGGCACTATCACCTGAAGGCATAAAACACAGTGGATAGTTAAAGCATAGCGTCCGCAGCGGCATACGCCATTGCGCAGGATCAAGCAGAGCAGCCAGCGCAGGCTTTATTCGTCGTCATCACCGGATTCTGCAAACTGATCAGCCAGCTGCTGACGGAAAGGACGCACAGCGGATTTATCCTGCTCGCTGACATTTTCCACCGCACGCATCATCATCAGCGAAGCGCCCATCATTTGCTCCATCATCATTTTCTGTTCAGCAGGCATACCTTCAGACTGACGGATCTGTTCGAGCTGGGCTTCCAGTTGTGACAGGCTGACTTGCTCGTTTTCCATTTCCAGCGCCATATAGCCCATGGTTACACGACGCGAAATTTCAGCCCAGTGTTCGATATTCTTATAACCGCCAGCCTTTACCTGCTTGCTGAAGTCGTCGTACAAACCAGCGGCTTTCAGTTGCTCAATCCCTTTATTGAACATCGCATCAATGCTGGATTCACCGGCACTGAAGTCTTCTTCCGGCAGCTGATCTTCATGCTGGTCCAGCCAGTTTTCGAGTGCTGGCATGGCTTCCATCCAATGTTTTACATCTTTTTCTGTCAGATCAGCGGCCATTGCCAGTGGTGCCAACAAGCTGAACAACAGCGTCATAACGATGCGCATGAGTATCTCCCTGAGAGTGTTTATTAAAACGTTATTAATGATAAGTCGGTTACGTTAGTCGAGATTGACCCGCGCGGCAATAAATCTCAACCTCCACCGCTTCATCAAAATCACCAATGGCGGGAAGTGTCGAACTGACCATGGAATGCAGGCAATCCAGCTCAACAAAGTCCGGCGCAACAAAACGACTTTCGGCCAGAATCCAGTCGGGAATACTCAGCATCAGCTGTTTAAGATCGGCACTGGAGCTGATGTCATACAGCACATCGCTGGCCAGCAGCAGATCGACCTGCGGCCACTCCCCTTTTACCGGCCAAACCTTTACCCCATTCAGCGCAGCATTTTCGGCTGCGGCCTGCAGTGCATGATCATCCAGATCGGCAACCCAAACCTCAGCAGCTCCGGCCTTTGCTGCAGCAATCCCCACCAGCGCTGAGCCACAGCCAAAATCCAGCACCTTCTTTCCGGCAACAGCATCAGGGTTAGCAACAATCCATTGCGCCAGTGCACGCCCGCCTGCCCAGGCAAAGGCCCAGTATGGCAGACGCTGCCAGAAAGCTCCGATGGCCTGCGTATCCAGAGTCAATTCACTGTCCGGCAGGCTGAGCAGCCACAGCGTTAACTGCTCCTGTATGAGTTTTTCCGTAACAAGCTGCGCCCCAGGCAGTATCAATGCCTGCTGCAGCTGTTTTAGCGGTGCATGGTTGATTGACATAAAGAACTCAGAACTCGCCGGTTTAAATTATTAATATGCACAAAAGCAGACCAGAGAACGCTTACAGCCAGTGTTTTTTAAAAGCTATCACTTTTTCCAGATAACGCCGGGATTCGGCTTTCGGGTGTTTGTGCACAATAGTGCGGTACACCTCCTCGGCCGACATTGAATTAATGCGCTGAACAGCTTTTTTGCGGTCAGGGTGAAATGCTTTAAGCAGGTTTCCTGCACCGCCGTTATAAGCAGCAATGATGCAATACTCGCGCTTTTGCCATCCCTGAATATCACGCAGATAAACATCCCGCAGAATCGATAAATACGCACTGCCAGCGTCAATATTATTCGCCGGATTTAACAGGTAGCTGCGTGTCGGCCGGTCATCACGGCCATAAATACGCTGATAGACATCACGCCCCGCAGTGTTCTGCATCACCTGCATCAGGCCATAGGCGCCGGAGTGTGAAACGGCAAAAGGGTTAAAACTGCTTTCCGTTTCAATCACCGCCAGAATTAGTGCCGGCGACAATTTATAGCGAGTTGCAGCCCGCTCCACCTGTGGTCGGTAGCCTTCCGCACTACGCTGCTTATGGCTGCGCACCATGGCGACGTCCACCCAATAGCGTGCGCCTTTATGTTGTACTTTATGCTCGGTCAGGTACTGCGCGAAACGCTCTGCCCGCCAGGGGTATTCAATACTTTTGCCGTCCTGATCAAGCACCTGCCCGGCCAGAAAAGGTTTGCCGGTAATACCCATATCGGCAGCCGTGTACAGATCCACGGCAGAAGGATCCGCCGGAGTCAGCAGCGTAGCCACCAATGCCTGACGGATTGCCGTTAACGGCGTTTTACTGCGCTCACTTTCTACACGGATACGCCCGGCTGCAAAGTCGATATGAACCCGGGTGTGGTAATCATCCAGATATTTCACCATCGCATGGGCCGATGCTTCTTCGAAGTCCTGTCCCCAGACCTGATTGGCTTTTTCCGAAAAGAAGGCGTACTCAAGAATCACCGCCTGCACATCATCAGAGAGTTCAGCAAAGTTATCCGGCAATCGTCCGTCGTCTGCCACCGTCGGCAGACAAAAAGAACACAGCGGCAAACAAAGACAAAACAGCGGCAGTCTTAACAGGCGGGAATAAGAAGAGAAAAGCGGGAAGAGATTTAAAGTCACAAAATACACGGGCAGCAAAGATTGCTGCCCAGTGTAATCGCCATACCGCTGAATGTCAGCGCACAGCCTCGCGGCGGATAGCATTCGGCGAAAAGTCGTCGGCATCCAGCTCCTGGCTGAAATCGATAGTGGCGCCACGTTCGTTATCCAGCCCCTCAGCGTAGTAACGGCCGCTCTCAAGATCGTAGGTTACTTCCAGAGTCGGATAAACCAGCTGAACATCATAGTAGTTAATGGTGTGTGCTTCGGTAACCTGCCACAACTTGCCTTCTTCATCGTACTCTTCGGCGTAGATAATCGACCATGAGTCTTCATCCACGTAGTAACGACGGGTTGAGTAACGATGGCTGTAACCAAGACGTAATTTTGCTTCAACCACCCACACGCGATGCGCTTCGTAACGCAACAGTGACGGGTTAATGTGATGATCCTGCAAAATATCATCAATTTTCAGCGTGCCCTGATGAACCTTGTAAGCGTTGTACGGAATATAGATTTCACGCTTACCTTTCAGCTCCCAGTCATAGTAATCCGGTGCGCCGTTAAACATATCAACCTGGTCGACGGTACGGATGGAGTTGGTGTTGGAGTCAGCGGTGTCATACGCCAGATCAGGAGTGCGGCGCAGACGACGCTGGCCCGGCACATAAATCCAGGATTTACGTGGTGAACGAACCTGATCCAGCGTTTCATGCACCAGCGTAATACCACCGGCAAGCTGTGCCGGTGCTAGTGTTTTACGCTTCAGGAAGAAAATTTTGTTATCCAGATCGGTAGGTTCTGCACCCGGAATGCTGTACTGAATAAAGTATTCGTATTCGCGTAATGCATCAATACGCTGCCCGCCCTGAGTTACCGATGATGCAACAGCGGTATAGGCCATAGAGTGACCGCGGAAGCGCAAGGTATGGTTCCACAACACTTCCAGACCATTCTCGGGCACCGGGAACGGGGAAGACATCGTCGCACCGGTAACACCAGCGCCGTATTTCATCAGCTCAGCACGACTGGCGTTGGTCTTAATCGCCTGGTAAACATAGTCAGGATAAGACGCGGAGCGATGAGTCTGATAAACCTCAAAGTAGAGATCAGGAAAACGCTGCAGCAGTGCGACCTGGCCATCAGTCAGACGCGAACGGTGCTCTGCGATATTAGCGGAAGTGATACGGAAGCGTGGTTTGTCGGCAGCAAAAGGATCGGCATGAAATGCGCCGGGTTTATGCGTTTTATCGAGAGGAAGACCACCTTTCCAGGCAGGAATATCTTTACCATTACCCAGTTTGTCGGCACCAACCGGCGTCAGGTCTTTCCCAAGGCGGGCAATATCTTCCGGCGCAACGGCAGCAATGGCCGGTAAAACAGAGCACATCAATGCAGCAAACAAAAACCGTCGTTTCATCACATCACCATTGAGCCATATTCAGGGGGCGTGCAGGCTACTGATTGGTGATTCTATGATCAACCACGTGTTACAAAATCACTACAAAACTCTGTCTGCCGCGGTAGGGGCGTAAAAAGTCCCTCCGCGGCCGATGAGCACCACATGCAGTCAAACAAATGCTGGCGCCATTCCCATACCCCATAGGATAACGGTTACCGCCATACATCCGACCAGCGCACAAAGCCCTACAGTGAGCATCGAGCTGGCAAAAATGAATCCGCGCTCCTCGGGGATATCCATAAAAATGGGAACCCCCGAATACAGCAGGTAAACGCTGTAACAAACCGCAGCCAGCACGACCATGACATCCAGCCAGAGAATCGGTAACAGACCAATAAAACCAGACAAGAACATAGGAGTGGAGGTAAAGATGGTAAAAATCAGACAGCGCTCATAGCTGGCACTGACACCAAAGGTCCGCTCCATCCAGAACATTGCGTAAGCCACCATCGCCACGCCGAACAGCAGAGCAAAATAGAAAGCGACAGCCATAGGAAGAGCGCTTTCAGCACTGAGTTTTACCACATCACCGCCGGCGATACTCCAGCCATATTGTGTGGTACCGATATACAGCGACACCGGCGGAATCAGTGCCAGAAATATCAGGTTACGGACAAACACTTCCAGAATGGAACCGGCCCGCTCCCGACGAATTTCATCCCACTCACGACGTGGATGGTACAGCAGTCCGAACATATGATTTGCAAACATAGTGCTCACCTCTTTGTGTGACTACGTTACAAGGATTATGCGCTCTGAACAGACAAAGCAAGCTGGCACCGTTTTATGCAATAAGCTTGTCTAAAAACCCGCGCCTTCAGCATCAGCAGCAATAAAGGAACGCAAAATGGCTCATTCGGCCTTATCCCACCGCCATCATACGTGGGAACGTTTGTCGCAAATTTTGCTCCAGCTGCACTGCTAATACCGGCAGGCTCAGGTGATGCTGACTGGCCAGAATTGCTGCCAGCAGTGGAATACTGGCCGGACTGTTGTTATCAGGCTCCCAGAACGCCGGCTTCATATCCGGACTATCAGTTTCCAGCAACCAGCAATCCAACGGCAGAGAAGCCACTGTACGCCGTAACTTATGCGCCCGCGGATGACTCATTGCCCCGCCAATCCCCAGACGAAAACCCAGCTTACGCCAGGCTCTGCCCTGCTGTTCACTGCCACTGAAGGCGTGCACCATTCCACCACAGGGGAACTGTTGCTGACGCAGATAAGATACTGCTTCATCATGTGCTCCGCGGATATGCAGAACCAATGGCAGCTGATATTTTTGTGCCAGTGCCACCTGAGCCCGGAACCAGAACCACTGCTCTTCCCGCTGAGCCGCATCCGCCGCCAGCACCCAGTCGAGTCCGGTTTCTCCCAATGCCACAAGTTTCTGACCAGAAAGCTGATCCTGCAGGGTTTGCTCAAGCCAGTTCAGGTCATCCTGCTGATGCTGAGCGATAAAGTACGGATGCAATCCAAGAGCATAATAGAATGGCCGCTGACGACAGAAAACCGCCAGCTGTTCACACTGAGAACGCTGTACGCCGGGAACCAATAAACCACGAACCCCCAGACGCTGAGCCAGCGCCCATTGTTCGTCACGCTCGTCATCCAGACAGGCGAAATCAAAGTGACAATGACTGTCAAACCAGCACGGTACTGTGTCATGCATTAATGTCATTTATTGGAATGCCACATTAAAAGCAAAAATTTCATTCCACTCATGGAGTATCTGCCGCTAGTCTGCTATCAATAATCGAGGTTTAGTTGCGGAACTGCCCATGGAACTGGCTTCACAAGAACTGCGTGAGCGCATTGTTCGCCCAACCCTGCACTATCTCGGCAAGCATTGCCATGCCTCCGAGAATATTCTGGTCGCCATTGCTCAATGGCAGCAACAACATCCTCAGGGACGCACCGAAGGTATCTACCCGATTGACGCCGGACTGCACCAGAAGGTGTGGAACCAGCACCTTGCGTTTGATCCTGAACTGGCCAGTAAAATCCGCGGCCTGGCCTCACAGCGTGAATTCCTCAATAACCCGCACATTGAGCTGATTACCAATCTGGCCTATGCCACGGCTATTGCCTGGGCAGTGTATCTGGCCTTTCCACAGGTAAAGCACGCGACAACAGCCTGCACATCAGGCAATTCCAAACCGTCCCCTTGCCCACTGACTGAAAGCACGGCACCGCTGTCCGGAGTCAGCGCAGGTTAAGCTTAGGCTTCAGCGCCTTCCACAACGCCTGATAATTACGCGCCAGCGGCACCGCTGGCTGCTGCTCTACAATCGGGCTGCGCAACTCCAGCATACGTTCAGCACTGGCGGAGAAGGCCACAAAAGTGCGCAACACTTCCGGATAATTCTGCAGCTCGGTATTCACCCAGCGCAGATGTGCCGGCTTACGCCGGTCAATCATGGTAACAAAGGGCAGCCACTGGGATTTTTTCGCCCAGTCAAACTGGGATTTGATCTGGTCGTAGGCACGAATCGATAACACCGAAGGCTCAACCGGAATCAGGATGCGGTCCACCGCCCGCAAGACGCCCTCCATCTGCGGCGTAATCATCGGCGGGCAATCGATAATAATCAGGCCATAGTCTTCGGCCAGACGACCGAGCGCTTCCGCCATCCGTTGCCGGGCTTCTTTTTTACCGCTCAGACTCTGATGAAATTTTCGCAGAGAAGTGTCGGCAGACAGTACATCCAGGCGCGGCACTGTGCTGGGCTGAATGTAGCGGCTGATGGGCTCATCACTGCTCCATAA
>NZ_DDCJ01000101.1:23852-69355 GCF_002335285.1 Thalassolituus sp. UBA2009 | reverse complement strand
CAGGGTTGGAATCTTGTCCCGCGCTGCCAGCGCCGCCAGATTCACTGCAGTAGTCGTTTTACCAACCCCGCCCTTCAGCTGATAAACAGCCATTGCCCGCATGATTAACTCCTTGTTAAAAATCCTGCCGCCCTGAGCGGTCAGTCAAAACTGACGTTACAGCCGCCCAGTCCACAATAGCCATTGGGATTTTTGGCCAGATACTGCTGGTGATAGCCTTCGGCCAGATAAAATGGCACATCAACCAGAATTTCGGTGGTGATATCCCCCATGCCGGAGGCATATAAGCGCTGCTGATAGTGCTCCCGGCTGGCCTCAGCCCGTGCCAGATCTGCGGCCTGCGACAGATAAATGCCGGAGCGGTACTGGGTGCCGATATCGTTGCCCTGACGCATGCCCTGAGTCGGATCATGACTTTCCCAGAACACCGCCAGCAGTTGCTCCAGCGTCAGCTGCTGCTCATCAAACCAGACCCGCACCAGTTCATTGTGGCCGGTCATACCACTGCAGACTTCCTCATAGGTCGGATGCTGCGTATGCCCGGCGCCATATCCCACCGCCGTTGAATAAACACCGGGCAGAGACCAGAACTTGCGCTCAGCCCCCCAGAAACAACCCATGCCCAGCAGAATCTCACTGACTCCGGCCGGACGTTCACCGGCGATAAGGTTACCGTTCACATAATGCTGCAGCGGCACCTGATACAGAGGTTCAGCCCTGCCCGGCAACGCCTGATCGGCTGTGGGGATAGACATCAGTTTTGGACGCCACATAATGCACCTCATTTCTCTGCGCTGATATGGCCTATTATGACCCGAAACGCATCCGATTATTCGCTCAAATTTCTGGGTACCGGCAGCGGCGGCCAACCCGACATGGGCTGCTCCGCCGCGGTACTGGAACTTAACCAGCAACCCGTACTGCTGATTGACTGTGGTTACGGCACCTTAAGTGCTTACCAGAAGCACTATAAACGCCTGCCGCAAGCGATCTTTATCACCCACGGCCATCTTGATCATATCGCCGATCTGGAGATTCTGACGGTTCAGGCACGACTGCAGGAGCACCCTCCCATACGTTTATATGTGCCGCTTACTCTGATTACCTTACTGCATCAGCGGCTGGCAACCTACCCGGGCGCCATGGCCGAAGGCGGGCACAACTTCTGGCAGTCGTTTCAGTTGCTGCCGGTGACCGATACTTTTATTCATCAGGATCTGACCTTCCGGCTGCACGCCACACGCCACCACCAGCCCGGCTCCAGCTATGCCCTGCATTTGCCCGGCGTATTGTTTTACAGTGGCGACACCCGCCCAATACCGGAAATTCTCTGCCATGAGATGAGCGGTCAGGAGCGGATCTTCCATGACTGCGGCCTTCAGCCCAATCCTTCCCATACCGGTCTGGACGATCTGGCGCGCGAATATCCACCCGCACTGCGTCAGCGCTTCGTGCTTTATCACTATGCCAATGAACAGGCCGCCGCAGCGCTGGAGCAGGCTGGCTATCAGGTCGCCCGCCCCGGCGACAGCATCAACCTTGGTACGGAAAGCAACGCATGAACACCAGCTCACAGCCACACCACAAAGAGCAGGACGAGCAGCAGCTGAATCAGGCCATCAGCACCATGCTCGACGATGCCCGCGTCAGCGCACAGCCACTGCCACAGTGTCCGCAAATCAGCCTCTGGCTGGTTGAACCGGAGAGCATGCGCCGGGCGTTCAGTCAGGAAGAAATCCTGCGAATTCAGACCTACCCCGCTTACTGGGCCTTCTGCTGGGCCAGCGGTCAGGTGCTGGCGCGGGAGATTCTTGCCAACCCGCACTGGGTCGCCGGTAAAAAGGTCATGGACTTCGGTGCCGGTTCCGGTGTGGTCGCCATCGCCTGTGTACTGGCAGGCGCGCGCGAAGTCATCGCCTGCGATATCGACCCTGATGCGCTGTTATCCTGCGCCGCCAATGCGCGGCTGAATAACGTCGGTTATCGCCTGCATCCGGACTTATTCGCCTTTGACGAAGACCTCGACCTGCTGATTGCCGCTGATGTGCTGTACGACCGCGCCAACCTGCCATTACTGGAAGTGTTTCGCCAGAAGGCGCAGCAAGTCATCGTCGCCGACTCACGCGTTAGGGATTTTCATTTTCCGCCTTATCAGGCCACCGGCCGCAGTGAATCCTTCACCGTACCTGACCTCGACGAACTGGATGAATTCCGCTGGGTAAATCTGTACCGGGCGTAAAAAGAAAAAGGCCGCGATTGCGGCCTTTTCTGTACCTCAGTATGCCGAATCAGGAAACCAGAGGAACGTTAGTCAGGGTACGCTTACCTTGACCAGGCTTAACTTCCATTTTCTTCTGTACCGAGGCGGTATAGGTCTCGCTGGTAATGGTATCAACGTAAATCCATTCACAGCTGGATTTCGCCGGAGTAAATTCCACCAGCATATAACCACGCTGGGCGGAGTTGAGGTATTTAAGGTCATCGACCAGGGTTGTTACCGCCTGTTCGAAACCAGCCTGCATAGCCGTATCAGCGCCAAAACCGACATAGGTTTCAAAGCCCGGCGAGGTGACCGAAGAGGTCGCAAATTCTACCCCAACGGAACCCGCAGCATGCTGCACCTCTCCGCTGTCATTGGCGGTATACAGATCACTGGCCCAGGCGTTATGGGTATCCCCCGCCAGCACCACCAGATTCTTATTAAAGTACTGGGCACGACGCAGAATTTGTTCACGGGCCGGGAAATAGCCATCCCAGGCATCCAGATTGTACGGAGCCGTCGCCTCAACCCTTAAACGCTCCGCTGCAGTGACGGATGGATCGCCACCTAAAATACGTCCTTTGATCGTCGCCAGCTCGACAAGCAGTGCGGCAACCTGCGCTTGGGCTGCCGAGGCATCACCACCTGCTGAAATGGTTGCCTCAATCTGGCCAAGACCGACCAGCAGTTCCTGTGGAATAAAAATACGTCCCATCAGCACCTGCTGACCCAGCACCTGCCAGATGGCGTTATTATTAAATATTGAGCCAATGGCAAACTGCTGTTGTTCACTGCCCAGCAAGCCGCGCCCCTGATCGGCCAACGCTGCTTGAAAGGCTGCCGCATCAATAACGGGCTTACCATCCACAATCGTCGTGTAATCAGAGTAGGACAGCACTTTATCGCGGGCATACATACGCGTATCCAGCATGGTCAGGTTGACCAGATTGCCGAACTCAAAGGCGCGCCAGATTTTGGCGGTATCGCTGCCGCTGCGGATTGGCAGCCACTCGTGGTACGCCTGAATAGCTGCGGCACGACGTTCTTCAAAAGAGCCTTCGTCTTCATCATGGTTTTCAGCGCCACCTTTCCAGGTATCGTTGGCCAGTTCATGGTCATCCCAGACACAGATAAACGGCTTTTTCTGATGTGCCAGCTGCAGCGCGGTATCGGTACGATATTTGGCGTAACGGGCGCGGTAATGGGTCAGGGTCAGGGTTTCAACCAACGGGTCAGGGTCACGAACCTGAGCGGCAGCAGGTGGATACTCATTAGCACCGTACTCATAGATATAGTCACCCAGATGCACCACAACATCGGCATCGCTGTTAGCAATTTCGTTGTAGACGTTGAAGTAACCGGCGGGCAGGTTGGCGCAGGAGCACACCGCCAGTTTCACACTATCCACACTGCCGACTGGCAGAGTGCGGGTCTGACCAACCGGAGTGACAGCACCGTCTTTACCGGCGAACTGGTAGTAGTACAGCGTATCGGCATTCAGGCCGGTAACATCGACTTTCACGGTGAAATCGCGGCGGCTGTCGGTGTAAACAGAACCACTGGCCACCACGTTGCTCATGGCTTCGTCGGTTGCCACGACCCAACCTACCTGAGCTTCAGCACCAGTGTCGGATGGGGTTACACGGGTCCAGATGATCACGGCATCAGCCAGAGGATCACCAGAGGCCACGCCATGACCAAATACAAACACGGTCAGGTCACGTTTATCGTCGTCATCGTCACCAAAACAGCCGGTTAATGCGGCAGGAACGGAAACTGCGCCGGCACCGGCGGCAACAGACTTTAAAAAACTACGGCGGCTCAGATCAGCTCGGTTAGACATTAGGGCACCTTGTATTGTCGTATTTTATTGTGGGCATAGGACTACATTTCTGAGTCAGAAGTATTACAAGGGCAATGTCTTTTCCAGCGCAAAATACGGTTTGGCTCAATAAAGCACTGCGCTGTCCGCTTAGGTGAATACATTTGGTACATATGAACCACTTAAAGCGGAACAGATTCACAATCCGATGTTCCCCTGCTCTGCGGTAGCTCTGAACGGCCCGATCCAGTAAACTCCTGCTCCTTTATTTTCAGTCATGGTCCAGTGCGGATGCTCGATAAAAACGCCCTCTCGCAATTACAGTCGTTGAAGCAGGAAATCCAGTTGAGCACGCCCCACTTTGAGGGCCGGGTACGCTCTACCGGTGGCCGCTTTGGTTTCGTCAATACCGACGATGGCCAGCAGTTTTTTCTCGCCCCGGATGAAATGGATAAAGTCCTGCCCGGCGACCGTATTGAATTCCGGGTTGAACCCGCAGGCGAAGGCAAAGAACAGGCAATTATTGAAAAACTGCTGAGCACCGAGCTGAACGAATTTTTCGGCAAATACATTGTGCGGGGTAAAGGTCACTTCGTGGAGGCTGATCACCCTACTCTTAATCGCTGGATTTTTGTGCCGCCGGCCAAGCGCATGAATGCAAGTGATGGTGATCTGGTAAAGGCTCATATCAGCCAGCATCCATTCCCGAAAGGTAAAGCTCAGGCAGATATCGATACCATTATAGGTAAGCCAACCGACGCCCATATTGAGCAAACCTTTATCAAGGCCAAGTGGCAGTTGCCTACTGAGTTTGACGATGCCGTCAGCACTCAGGTCGCCGAGCTGACCGCTAAAGGGCTGGACGATATTCTGAGCGAGCGCACAGACCTGACTCATCTGCCCTTTGTTACTATCGACTCGGCAGGCACCCGTGATATTGATGATGCACTCTATGCCGAAGCCCGCAGTCAGGGCTGGGCTCTGTGGATTGCCATTGCCGATCCGGCGGCGTTAATTCAGCCCGGTACAGCGCTCGATCATGCGGCCCTGCAGCGCGCAACCTCGGTGTATTTCCCCGATCAGGTTGTACCTATGCTGCCAGCGGAATTATCTGAACAGCTCTGTTCTCTGCAGGCTGACCAGTTGCGTCCGGCCATGGCGGTTGAACTGCGCATCGGTGAAGCCGGTGAGATCGAACAGATTCATATCTATAACGCCACCATACGCAGCCGCGCCAAACTCAGTTACAACCAGGTTGCACAATTAATTGATGGCGAAAGCAGTGATATTCCGGCCGAACTGCATGGTCATCTGGTGCACCTGGATAACTGCGCCCGCGCACTGGCCGCCTTCCGTAAGAACCACTGTCTGGTGATGGAAGACCGCCCGGACTTTAAACTCATCACCGATGAGCAAGGCAAGGTTAAAGACATTGTGCGTATCGAGCGCAATCAGGCCCATCGTCTGGTAGAAGAATGCATGCTGGCCTGTAACCGTGCGGTTGCCGGTTGGCTGGCAGAAAAAGGCAGTGGCTTCTTTATTGAACACGCCGGTGTCCGTACCGAACGCCAGGGTGAAGTGGCTGCGTTATTAAAAGAACATCTGCCACTGGAGAAAAAACCCAGCCTCAACAGTCTGGAAGACTATGTCAGCCTGATGCAACAGGCGGATGCCAGCAACAGCGACTTACCATTGCGTATGATTATCAGCCGCCAGCTGGAGCGCAGTAATTTATCGCTGGATGCCAAGCCGCATATGGGTCTGGGCTTTGCGTACTACACCACCTTTACCTCGCCGTTGCGCAAGTACAACGACCTGCTGATTCACCGCATTGTAAAAGCCTTGCTGACAGACAGCAGCGTGCAACTGCCGGATGAAAGTATTCTGCTGAATATCCAGAATGCGCAAAGCAATGCCCGTATGGCCGCCAATCAGGCGGAAACCTGGCTGAAACTGCTTTGGCTCGCACAACAGGATAAAGAACAGCTGTACGACGCCAGCATTGTGCATATGAACTCAACCGGTTTCACCGTACGTCTGGACAATACCGGTATCGAAGGAACAATCGACCGTCGTAAGGCCGGTAACGGCTGGACATTCGAAACCAAAACCCTGACACACCGCAACGAAGAACAACGCTTTATCCTTGGCCAGTCGGTACGGGTAAAACTGACGGACGTACAACCTCAGGCTCGTATCGCCCGCTTTGTACTGGCATAGAAGCAGTTAGATAATAAAAAAGGGAGCTAAGCTCCCTTTTTTATTAATCGCTAATCACTGTAATGGATTAATCGATTTTCCAGGTACGAACAACGGCAAAACCGTGCAGCTCAATCCATTCGTCCAATTGACGTGGATTACGCTTAATTTTTTCGACTTTTTCCTGGGTAGCCGGATTACGGTAAGTACCTACCGGCAGCTTTGGTTTTGGCAGAGAAGATTCTTTCTCGGTTTTAACGGCTTTTGGTCCGCGTGGCGCAGTGCGGGCAAAATGCTTTTTCAGATTGTTATAAATTGACGAAGGGTTGTCCTGCTTGGCCATACCAACCAGCCAGGCTTCAATCTGCTCTGAGCGGGAAACGTACAGTTCTTCTTCCGTCAGACGATTCTGATTACACAGACGTTTAATGGTAACGTCGAACTCTTTCAGGCCTTCCAGCTTATGTTCCTGATCTTTACGCAGTTGCTCCAGCTCCTGAATTTTTTGCTGGTGCTGTTTAATCTGCTTATCAATATCAATGTCAAATACGCTCACTGCTTAACCTCTGTGTGTTAACGGCATAGTAATACGACTGATATCTGTAAATAGGATATCAATACTAAGAATAGGGTATTCACGCGGACTATTACGGCAAACGCCGTACAGTTCGGAGATATTACGTTCCGCCGTGATTATAGCGGTGCCGTCATATATTAAACAATCAATAAAACTCAACATATAAATGACAACAGACTGTTTTATAAACACATACGAATAACGCAGGAACTTATCGGTTAAAGCACCAATAAATTGCACGACCTTGTCATGAGACAATGGAATCTATGAATAAGCGCAGGGCCTCTTGTGCAATCAAATGATAAACATTATCATCTTTTCTGTTTACTCCTTCCCGCCGGATCAGCATGACATCGCAAACTCTTGATCAGCTCAGCGTTGGTACCCAGGCCCGTATCATCGGATTTACCGCCACCGAAGCCAACTTCCGCCGTAAACTGCTGGCCCTCGGGTTGATGCCGGGTGCTCAGATCGAAGTACGGCGCTTCGCTCCGTTAGGTGATCCGATGCAGATTCAGCTGCGCGGCGCCTCTGTCAGCCTGCGTAAGCAGGAAGCCTCCATTATTCAGGTAGAAGTCATCGTATGAACCGAGCTGTTATTGGTGTCATCGGCAATCCGAACTGCGGTAAAACCACCCTTTTCAACGCCCTGACCGGTGCCAAACAAAAAGTGGGCAACTGGCCTGGCGTAACCGTTGAGCGTAAAGAAGGCAATCTGGTATTGCGCGGTGTCAGCCATAAACTGGTCGACCTGCCCGGCACCTACGCCCTCGACAGTCACGACGATGAACTGTCGACCGATGAAAAAATTGCCCGCGAATTTGCCTTAAGCGGCGAAGCCCAGCTGATCATTAATATCCTTGATGCCAGCAATCTTGAGCGTAATCTGTTCTTAACCTCACAGCTGCTGGATATGGGCGTACCGGTTATCTGTGCCGTTAATATGCTCGATGTTGCCGAGCGCGAAGGTATTCATGTTGACACTCAGCTGCTGTCACAGCAGCTCGGTGTGCCGGTGGTACCTATTGTTGCCTCTACCGGGCGCGGTATCGAAGAGTTGTGCCGCATCCTGGCCCATCATCTGGAACATGCCACCGTTGCCACGCCACTGCTGCGTCTGGATAGCGACTTTGAGCAGGCCGTTAACCAGCTGAAAGAACAACTGCAGGAAGCCGTGGCCAATCCGTTCTGGAGCGCTACCCGCGTACTGGAAAACGACATCTACGCCAGCGAAGTGCTGCCGGTCGAACGCCGCACTGCCGTTCTGGCATTAGCCCAGCAACTGCGTCAGTCGCTGGAAAAACAGCATGGTCAGCCGATTGACGTATTAATGGCCAACAGCCGTTACCGCTCGATTCAGCATATTCTGCAGCAGTCACTGACGGTCAATACCAAAGGCCGGACACTGAGTGAACGCATCGACGACTGGGTACTGAACCGTTGGCTGGGTATACCGTTCTTTTTTGGCGTGATGTACCTGATGTTCACCTTCGCCATTAACATTGGCGGTGCCTTTATTGATTTCTTTGATATCGCCTTTGCCACGGTGTTTGTTGACGGCACACATTATCTGCTGGATGGCATCGGCGCCCCGCAATGGCTGGCAACCCTGCTGGCCGATGGTCTTGGTGGTGGTATTCAGCTGGTTGCTACCTTTATCCCGGTAATCGGCGGTCTGTACCTGTTTTTATCGGTGATCGAAGATTCAGGCTATATGGCCCGCGCGGCCTTTGTGATGGATCGCCTGATGCGCGCCGTCGGCCTGCCGGGTAAATCTTTTGTGCCGCTGATTGTCGGTTTCGGCTGTAACGTACCGGCGGTGATGGCCGCACGCACCATGGATACCCATAAAGACCGTCTGCTCACCATTGCCATGGCGCCTTTTATGTCCTGTGGTGCGCGCCTGTCGGTGTACGCCCTGTTTGCCGCCGCGTTCTTTACTGAAAACGGTGCCTTTATGGTGTTCAGCCTTTACGTGCTGGGCATTGTGATGGCCCTGCTGACCGGTATTGCGCTGAAGAACACGCTGTTCAAACCCGACCTGACCCCCTTCGTTATGGAGCTGCCGGCTTACCATATTCCAACGGTCAAAGGCATTCTGATCAAAACCTGGGAGCGGCTGAAATCCTTCTGTCTGCGCGCCGGTAAAACCATTATTACCGTGGTAGTGGTACTGAGCTTCCTTAACTCACTGGGCAGTGACGGTTCCTTCGGTAACCAGAATAAAGAAAATTCAGTGCTGTCGAAAATTGCTCATGTGATTACCCCGGTCTTTAAACCGCTGGGCGTACAGGAAGATAACTGGGCTGCCACCGTCGGTATTATCACTGGCATCTTCGCCAAAGAGGCTGTCGTGGGCACACTGGATGCGCTGTACAGCCCGGAGACCAGCGCCGACAGTGAATACTCGCTCAGCGCTGGCTTGCTCGAAGCACTGCAGACCATCCCGGATAATATTGCCGGCCTCGCCGATAACCTGCTTGATCCGCTCGGCCTGAGCCTGATCAGCGCCGACCAGGGTGAAGAACAGGGGGTACATACCACCACCTTCTCGACCATGGATGCGCTGTTTGGCAGCCAGCTGGCCGCTTTCTCCTATCTGGTATTTGTACTGCTCTATACCCCTTGTGTTGCGACCCTTGGCGCGATGGTCCGGGAAGCCGGTTTACGCTGGATGCTGTTTGTCGCTGGCTGGAGCACCGGGCTGGCCTATACCACCGCAGTGATTGTGTATCAGCTTGGCAGCCTCCCTCAGCACCCGCTCAGCTCTGTGCTGTGGGTAGGTGGCAGTATTGCTTTTATCGCTCTGAGTCTGTGGCAGATGCGCCGCTACGGCCAGCAGCACAGCGCCCGTCTGATACCTCTTACCCCCGTCTGATTTACAGATCATGTGCTGCGGTGACTGAGCTCACCGCAGACAGACCTTTTTTGACAAAAGTTCCCCTTCAACTAAGAAACAAGTTCTAGGCACTTCGCCATGCCTGCGTTAGAATGCGCGCGCTTTTTTTCGAGGAGTTCACAATGGAACTTATAGCCGACCAGGGACATTTATTTATCATCCTGGCCTGCATTTTCGGTGTATTTATGGCCTGGGGAATTGGTGCAAATGATGTTGCCAATGCCATGGGAACGTCAGTTGGTTCCAAAGCCATCACCATCAAGCAAGCTGTCTTTATTGCCATTGTCTTCGAATTTGCCGGTGCGTTTTTTGCCGGAGGCGAAGTCACCGCAACCATCCGTAAAGGGATCATTGATCCGGCGGTCATGTCGGGACACCCCGAGCTGCTGGTATTCGGCATGCTGGCTTCTCTGCTTGCGGCAGGAACCTGGCTGTTAATCGCCTCTTATGCAGGCTGGCCGGTATCCACCACGCATTCTATCGTCGGTGCTATTGTTGGTTTTGCCGCCGTCGGTATCTCCATGGAAGCCGTTGAATGGGGCAAGGTTGGCAACATCGCCGCCAGCTGGGTTGTATCCCCAGTGATTGCCGGCTCGATTTCTTACGTCCTCTACAAAAGCGTCAAACATTTTATTCACGACACCAAAGACCCTTTTGCTCAGTCCAAACGTCTGGTGCCGTTCTACATTATGCTGGTCGGCTTTGTTATCTCCATGGTAACCCTGCTGAAAGGCCTCAAACATCTGGGTCTGAAGCTGGATTTCACTGATGCTATCTGGATCTCCCTGCTGATCGGTGTTGGCGTTATGGCGATTGGCCGTTTCTTTGTCAGCCGCATCCATGCCGATCCGGAAGTGTCTGAAGAGATCCATCTGGCTAACGTTGAAAAAGTATTCGCTGTTCTGATGATCTTTACCGCCTGCGCCATGGCTTTTGCTCACGGCTCCAACGATGTGGCGAATGCCATTGGTCCGGTTGCCGCGGTATACAGTGTGGTCAGTCACAGTGGTGAAATTGCCGCCAAAGCAGCGGTTCCTATGTGGATTCTGCTGGTCGGCGCGGTGGGCATTGTGATTGGTCTGGTGACCTTTGGTCATCGTGTGATCGCCACCGTCGGTTCCGGCATTACCGAACTGACCCCTAGCCGTGGCTTTGCCGCCACCCTGGCTGCCGCCACCACCGTTGTTGTTGCTTCCGGCACCGGCCTGCCAATCTCCACGACTCATGTTCTGGTTGGCGCAATCCTGGGTGTTGGTCTGGCCATGGGTACCGATGCCCTGAACTACCGCAAAATCGGCTCTATCTTCGTTTCCTGGCTGGTAACCCTGCCTGCTGGTGCCTTACTGTCGATTATCTTCTTCTTTATCTTCCGCGCGATCTGGCTGTAACCAGCCTGCGGTTGATAGTAAAGCGCCTGTATGGCGCTTTTTTTTATGCCTGTAATCTGTCAGGCAGCGAACTCATCACCTCTCCTCACAACCCCCTTAAGACCGGCCAGTGCAGGTCACCTGCGGCCAGCTTCTGGGTTGAATAAAGCGGCTGTGGCATAACTGGATCATGACGCTCTCAAAAAAATATGGTACATATGTACCACCAATAAAAAGAAACATCAGTGATCAGCCCCATGCTTATAGCGGAACAGTCCATGACTCAAATGTATTTTCAGAATCTGACACGGGGTTTACAGCAGGCTGGTATCTGCACCCCCACACTGGTTATCGATAAAGAACGCCTGGATCGCAACATTGATCATTTGATCGATGTGCTTAACCGCGGCTTCGATTACCGCATTGTGGCTAAGTCGCTGCCTTCCATTCCAATGCTGCAATACGTGATGCGCCGCACCGGCACTCAGCGCTTAATGAGTTTTCATCTGCCGTTTCTGATGCATCTGGTTGAACATATTCCGGCTGCAGATGTATTGATGGGTAAACCCATGCCGATTGCCGCCGTACGCCATTTTTATCAATGGCACAGCCAGCAAACCAGCAGCATGTGCTTTGCTCCGGAACTGCAGCTGCAGTGGCTGATCGACAGTAACGAGCGCCTGCAGCAATACGCAGCTCTGGCCCAGGAGCTTAACCTGCGCTTGCGTATCAATCTGGAAATTGATGTAGGGCTGCACCGTGGAGGCTTTCAGCCTGATGAATTGTTTGTCCGCGCGCTGAAAACCATTGCCGCCTCTCCTCTGCTGACACTGTCAGGTCTGATGGGCTACGAAGCTCATATCAGTAAAATTCCGGCCTTTCTCGGCGGTAGCGAAAAAGCACTCGAACAGGCAAAGAACAGCTATCGCCAGTTCACCACACTGATTACAGACACCCTTGGCAGTGACGCTCTGGAAGGGCTTTGTCTGAATACCGGCGGCAGTTCAACCTATCCGCTCTACGAGCAGGACAGCATTGGTCTGGTTAACGAAATTGCCACGGCCTCAGCACTGGTTAAGCCGACCGATTTTGATGTATTCACACTGGAGCATCACCAGCCGGCGGTCTTTATTGCCGCACCGGTATTGAAGGTGGTTAAAGACCCGGAAATCCCGATGGCCAGTGGCTTATCCCGTCTGCTGCGGGTATTTGGCCGCCTGCCTCATCAGGCCTGTTTTATTTATGGCGGCAATTGGCTGGCGCAGCCCTGCTATCCTGCTCCGTGCCAGCGCGCCAGTATTTTTGGCCATTCCAGTAACCAGGAACTGTACGAGTTACCGGACGGCCATGACATTAAACCTGACGATTATCTGTTTTTCCGTCCGACCCAGAGCGAATCCGTATTCCTGCAATTCGGCAATATTGCTTTGTATGAGCAGGGCCGGATCAGCGAATGGTGGCCGGTATTCAGTTATCCGGACAAGTTCCCGCCCACCAGCCAGCTGCAGAGCCTGCCGGGCACAGAAACCCTGAATGCCTGACCAGCCATTATCCCTACAATAAAAATACCGAGGAATCATCGTGTCTGCTGTTATTACCCTGATTGCCTACCTGCTGGTACCAGCGCTGTTGGTTGTTCTTTGCCAGCGTGTCAGCTGGCTGGATAAAGCCGGCGTGGTTGTGCTGTCATTTGCCAGTGGTATTGCCCTGGCCGCCACCGGAATGTTGCCGGACCTGGCGGGTGCCGAAACCCTGAAGACCGTACAAACCAATCTGTCAGAAATTGCCATCGCACTGGCCTTGCCGCTGCTGGTGTTTTCCATTGATGTAAAAGCCTCATTCGGTATGGCCGGCGACACGATGAAAAGCATGGGTGTGGCCTTAATTGCCGTCATTATTGCCAGTGCCGCCGGGGCTTTTATTTATGCGGATTCGCTGGCCAACGTCTGGCAGATTGCCGGCATGTCGGTCGGCGCTTACACCGGTGGTGGGCCGAATATGGCCGCCATCAAGACCGCTATCGAAGCCGATGAAAATATCTTCACCACCATGATCACCTACGACATTCTGTTGTCGGCACTGTATCTGATGTTTGTGATGACACTGGCCAAGCCGATTTTCAGCCGCTTCCTGCGCCCTTACCGCAGTCAGGGCGAGCACGCTTATCACACTGAAGAAGAAAAGTTTGGTCATATGGCCGATGAAACCGCCAACGCCTACAAAGTGCTGGCCAATGTAAAAGCGCTGCCAAAGACCGCTCTGGCTCTGCTGCTGTCCGCCGTCAGCGTCGGTATCGCGGTGGGCGTGGCTTCACTGGTGCCGGGCAGTATGAGTTCTGCGGTGACCATCATTACCATCACCACGCTGGGCGTGCTGGCGTCTTTTGTGCCGGCCATCCGCAATCTGCCCAACAGCTTCCAGCTGGGGATGTACCTGATTCTGGTGTTCTGTTTCACCACCGGTACCATGACCGATACCAGTATTGTTACCAACCTGAACGTCGACCTGTTTGCCTATATCAGCATTATTCTGGTCGGTTCACTGATTCTGCAGGCCATCATTTGCCGCCTGCTGAATATTGATACCGACACGTTTTTAATCACCTCATCGGCCGCCATTATGTCGGTGCCTTTTATTCCGGTGATTGCCGGAGCGCTGAAAAACCGCGAGATCATTCTGCCGGGCTTTGCCGCGGCCATCATCGGCTATATCGTCGGTAATTATCTCGGTGTCGGCGTCGCCTTCTTTACCCGCTGGCTGCTTGGCGCCTGATATGTTCAGTCGGTGCGCGAACAGCGACCTGCAGAATAAAACCATCCTGATCGCCGGCGCTTCCGCCGGCATGGCCCGCCAGCTCGCGCTGTTGCTGGCACAGAGGCCTAACCGCTTTATTCTGTTTGCCCGCCGCCAGCACGAACTGCAGGAGCTGGCAGATCAGTTACGCGCACAGCAGTGTGAGGTACTGACAGTCTGCGGTGATGCCTGCCGGGAAGAAGACACTAACAATGCCGTATCTCTGGCAATGACTCAGTTCGGGCGTATTGATCTGGCGTTGCTGAATGTCGGTGCTGGTCCTGAGCAGCGTATGGCAGAAACCTCCGTTGCCGATATCCGCCAGTGTATGGAACTGAATTACCTGAGTCTGGCGAATTTTCTGCCGCCGCTGATCACTGCCATGTGCAGCCAGCAGGCGGATAAACGCGGATTACGTGGCACCATCGCTCATACCAATTCTCTGGCCGGATTCATTGGCTTACCCATGCAGGGGCCGTACAGCGCCGCCAAAGCCGCCGCCCGCTTGCTGATGGACAGCTGCCGGGTTGAGCTGGAACCTGAAGGGCTGAAATTTATTTCGCTGTATCCGGGCTTTGTGCAGACCGCACGGGTTAACCAGTACGATATGCCCGCCCCTTTTGCCATCAGCGAAAGCAAAGGCGCAGAACGGATGCTGCAGGGCCTTCTGAGTGGCCGTGACGACTATCTGTTTCCCGGCCCGTTAAGCTGGCTTATCCGTCTGGCACGTGTCCTGCCCAAATGCGTCAGTAAGCGGCTGTTGCGGCGCGTACTCTGAAAATGCACCGCGTACTCTGAAAATGCACCGCGTACTCTGAAAATGTGCCATATGCTCTGAAAATGTACCGTGTGCTCTGAAAATGTACCGTGTGCTCTGAAAAACGCACAGACAAACAAAGCGTTATACTGGCCACCTTATTCGTGGAGCCATTTATGACCAGTCCAACCTATCAGCGCCAGAATTTTCCCGACCGCATCGTACTGGAACCTTCAACACCAGCCGACAGCTGTATTATCTGGCTGCATGGTCTGGGCGCCAGCGGTGATGATTTTGTCCCGGTGCTGCCGCATTTGTTACAGGCTTTCAATACCACTCAGCCCCCCGTGCTGCGCGCCATTTATCCGCATGCACCACAGCAGCCCGTAACCATTAATGGCGGCATGGTGATGCCCAGCTGGTACGATTTACTGGCCACCAGCCCCAGACGTCAGATTGATGGCCAGCAACTGAGCGACTCCGTACAACGCATTCACACCCTGATCGATCAGCAAATTGCCGCGGGTATCGACAGCCGCCGGATTCTGCTGGCCGGCTTCTCTCAGGGTGGAGCCGTTGCTTATGAAACCGCCTTCAGCTATCCGCAACCACTGGCCGGGTTAATGGCGTTATCAACCTATATTGCCCGCCCGCTGCAGATAAACGCCGCCAATCAGCATCTGCCGGTGCTGATTGCTCATGGTGATTATGATGCCGTGGTCAGCCCGGAGCTGGGCGAAGAAGCCAGCTTATTGCTGGCACAGTCAGGTATCAATGCAGAAAGCCACCGTTACCCGATGGCACATGAAGTGTGTCTGCAGGAAATTCAGGATTGCGGCCGCTTTGGCGACCGCTGTTTAAGCACAAGGGTTTAGGTGCTATTTCGGGCTGAGCACAAACTCAGCCGCCAGGCTGGTCAGTTTGCCGGCCAGCTCCCGCTGCTCTTTCGCCGTTTTTCTCATAAAGTTAGACGTCGCGACGGTGTGCTCGGCAATTTTATAAATACTGCGCACACTGCCTGCGACTTCCTGATTGGTGGCCACCTGCTCTTCGGCCGCTGCGGCTACCTGATCGCTCATATCACGGATGGTTCGCACCGCACTGCGGATATGGCCCAGTTCCTCGTCCAGCGATGAAGCCAGTTTTACCGTGTTCTGTACCGCTTCCTGTGATGATTCTACCGCCACAAAGGCCTGTTTCGACTCCTGCTGAAAACGGCCGATAATGCTTTCAATTTCTGAGGTTGAATCCTGTGTACGCTGCGCCAGTGTGCGCACTTCATCGGCGACCACAGCAAAGCCCCGCCCCTGTTCTCCGGCCCGCGCAGCTTCAATAGCAGCATTCAGTGCCAGCAGGTTGGTTTGCTCGGCAATGGATTTGATCACATTCAGCACACCACCAATGGCACCGCTGCTGTCGTGCAGGCTGCGGATCACCGTCGATACCTGATTCATCTTTTCATCCAGCTGACCGATGTAATTCAGACTGCTTTGCACCGCTTCGCCACTTTTGTCAGCCGTGTGGTTAGCCGCATCCGACTGATCAGCGACCCGCTGGATATTGCCGGCAATTTCTTTGGTGGCAACCTCCAGCTGACCGATTGCGGTAACGACCTTCGCGGTTTCATTCTGCTGCAGATCCATTCCCTTGGTACTGAGTGAAATGGTGACGTGGTTCTGCATGGAAATCAGCGTCAGCTGCTCAGAGATCGCGGTGATGTGTTCTACCATCGATGCCATCCGCGCCATCATCTGATTACAGGCGCGTGCGGCTTCGCCCAATTCATCATCCAGCAATACCGGCACCCGCTGGTAAAGGCACAGATCATTTCCTGCGGCGGTCAGGCCGATATGCAGTTGTCGTATCTGCTGGTACAGCAGATACGACAACCAGAAGGCCAGCAATGCGGTAACACTGACGGTGATAACAGCAATCAGTATTCCCAGCCAGAATTCCTGCCGGGTGTCCTGCAGAATCCCGCTGGCATTATCCAGCAGCGCTTGCTGCTGCCCGTCTTCCAGAATTTTTAATGCCTCAATTCTCTCTGTCGCTGCCGCAAACCAGTCGGTGGGAGATACCCCGAAGCCGCTGTCGCCCTGCAGCGCTTTTTCACGTAAACGTGAGACGTTCTGCACTGCAGCTGACTGCTGGAATTGACGGTACGCTGCCAGAGCCTGAGCATCCGCAATGCGTTCAAAGCTCTGCAGAAATGCATCCTGCTCCGATACCAGACGAACAAAGCGGGCGAACAGTTGTGGAGTAAAAGCATCTCTGGCAAATACATTACTTAAAACCGCCCGCTCAATACCTGCCCGCTCTTTGCCCTGCAGAAAACTGTAATACGCCTGCAGCTGGCGCACGGTTTCACCATGGCCGGTAAATTCGCTGGCCAGTGCCGGTACAATCAGCAGCCGGTCTATGGTTTGGGTATAAAACGCCAGAACATCAGGCAACGCTGCGGTCTGCGCCAGTACACTCTGGCGCAATGTATTGAGCGTTTTCAGATTAGCCTGTGCATCATTGATGGCCTGATTCAGCTTGGGGTAAGTATTGAAACTCTGCTGTTGCAGAAAGTCGCTCCAGCCACGGATGCGCTCATCCGCTATGCGCTGTTGCTGCGGCAACGCCTGAGCAAACGTCTGTCCTTTACTGCCCAGAAAACCTGCGGACATACCACGCTCTTTCTGCAGTTCGTGCGCCAGCGCACTGTTCAGTGCTGAAATCTGCACCAGTGCCTGAATATCGGACAACTCCTGCATGTGATTCAGATTGCTGAGCAACCAACGCCCCTGCAACGACAGCAATGCCAGTAAAGGCACAGCAATTAACAGCAGTAATTTGCCTTTTACGCTTAATGATTTCAGCAGTCCCATGCTGAGTCTCCCTGTGAATCCGGTGTCTGGCATTCAGAATAGACAGATTGACAAAACTCACAGGTAGGGTGATTGACAGATACGACAAAAGCCTCAGATATCTGTACGAACTGGCGGGTATATATCCAGAAATAAGGCTGATATGGCTGGCGGAGAGTATTAATCTGACAAACCGGCTGAACGGGCGCAGTTACGGCCATCATGTTTGGCACGATAAAGCTGTTCATCGGCCATATTGAGCAGGTTTTCAATACTGGAAGTGGAATCCGGCAGCAGTGTCGCAACACCGGCGCTGATGGTCAGGTGCTCACCAGCAGACGACATGGCATGGGGAATATTCAGCGCCCGGACGGAATCCAGCAGACGCTGTGCCAGTAACGTGGCTCCGCCATTATCAGTATCGGGCAACAAACAGGCAAACTCTTCCCCGCCGTAACGGGAGAGGCTGTCATGCGGACGCTGTAATGCAGAACGCAGAGCATGGGCAACATCGCGCAATGCTTTATCACCGGCCAAATGCCCGTAGTGATCGTTATATTGTTTAAAATGATCAATATCGATAAGAATCAGCGACAACGGCTTCTTATCCCTCCGTCCCTGACGCCAGTGCAACTGCGCCTGCTCATCAAAACGACGACGGTTTGCCACACCGGTTAAGCCATCCTGCATTGCAATTGAATGCAGAATATCACGCTGCAATTTCACCACCACGTGAGTCCTCACCCGGACAGAAACGAGCGCAGGGTTGATTGGCTTGGTTATAAAATCGACGGCACCCACATCAAATGCCCGTACTTCGTCGACGACATCCTGCTGTGCGGTAACAAATATCACCGGGAAGTTTTCCAGCGTCTGGTCGGCCTTTAATGCTGTGCAAACCTCATAGCCATCCATATCCGGCATCATAATATCAAGCAGCATAATATCGGGTGGGTTCTCGCTGCACATATCCAGCGCCTGACGGCCACTGGTGGCCATAAAGACGTCAAATTCTTCTTTCAGGATTTCATGCAGCGTGCGGATAACCAGTGGCTGATCATCAACAATCAGCAAACGTGGTTTATGCGCCAGACCAGGGATTAACTCCGCCAGTGTCTTTCCTGAATTCATTCCCACTCCTGCACATCGGTTAATGTGTGCTGTGCTGCCCTGAAATCCAGCTGCTCAATCTGCTCCAGCAACTTACTGAATTTTAGTGTATTTCCGGGAAAACGCGCCCGCGGCCATTGTTCAATCAAGGCCAGTGCCGCCATATTGTTTTCCCGCAGCAGGATACCGAGCTGAGTTAACGCTGCGCGCCAGCGTTCGGCCGGCCAGTTATCACTCGTTTGCTGTTGTGGTTGTTGTTCTTTCTGCTGCTGAGCATCAGCAGAAGAAATCATCTCCACCAGCGCCTGATGTGAAACCTGCAGCAACTGCTCAAGCTCAGCGAGCAGAGCTTCACCATCGGAATCCTCGGCTGCAACATTATCTGCAGCACTTATTTCTTTAAATTGCTCTTCCAGCTCGCTGCTGCGCCGCGCCAGGGCAACAGCCCCCATGGTTGCGGCAGTACCCTTAAGGGTATGCAGGGTCGCGCTGCTGTCCTGCCAGAGCCGCTGCTGCCATTGCTGTCTCAGTGTCTGCAGCAGTGCGCTCATATCCGTCAGGAAGCGTTCGGTCATACTGGCCAGCAAACGGCGGTTATGGCCAAAGCGCCGTAACAGGGTGTCCATATCCTCAACTATAGTCATTGCCACAGGCTCCGGCGCTGAAGGGACCCCAACCAACTGCCGCAGAACATGTACCAGATCATCCAGATTGACTGGTTTACCTACGTGGGCATTCATTCCTGCAGCAACACAAGCCAGCCGGTCAGCTTCTGAAACATTAGCCGTCATCGCCACAATTGGCAGCCCGGCAAAGCGGCTGTCAGCACGGATACGCCGTGTGGCTTCCAGACCATCGATATCCGGCATCTGCATATCCATAATCACGGCGTCATAGCCCCTGTTCTGGCTGACAACCTTATTAACACCCGTTAAACCGCCTTCAGCCAGATCCACAACAGCCCCTTCTGCCTGCAGGAGTTCAAAGGCAATTTCACGGTTAATTTCATTATCTTCCACCACCAGAATTTGCAGGCCCGCAAGACGCTTCTCGCTTTCTGAAGGGAGCACAGAGGATGGTTCAGGCAGGCGCAGTGCACGGGCGACGGCCTCTGACAGCTGCACCGGAGTCAAAGGCTTGCTGAGAAATTCGCGGAATGGTGGATTGTCACTGCAGAGAACCTCACCCAGAAACTCCCGTCCATAGGCGCTGATCAGTATTACCGCCGGTGCCTGCTCAGCCAGAGCATCGCTGATGGCCTGAGCCACTTCCACTCCGTCAGCATCCGGCAGACGCCAGTCCAGCAGCACGGCCTGATAAGGTTTTCCCTGGCGATGAGCGGCAACAACCGCAGCCACTGCTGCGTTACCATCCGGTTCCAGATCAACCTGCCAGCCCAGTGAACGGCCATCGCGCTGCAGAAGTTCTGCACTCAGAGGGTGATCTTCCACCAGCAGAATCCGCGGTTCCGCTAGTGCCGGAGCGAAAACCGGCGGCTTATAAGGTTCGGCCAGCACAACAGGTAATTCCAGATCAAACCAGAAGCAGCTGCCTTTACCCAATTCGCTGCGCAGATTCAGTTCAGAGCCCATCATCGCAGCCAGACGTTTGCAAATCACCAGGCCCAGGCCGGTACCGCCAAAGCGGCGACTGGTTGAAACTTCTGCCTGGGTGAAACCTTCAAAAATACGCTGTTGATTCTCCGCAGAAATACCAATACCGGTGTCTTCAACTTCTATACGGAAGCAAACATCTGCAGCCACCATTTTCAGCTGCCGCACACGGACTCTGACGTATCCGTTCTGGGTGAATTTCAGCGCGTTACCAGCCAGGTTAATTAATATCTGTTGCAGACGATTGCTGTCTCCCAACAGGGTTTGTGGCAGCGACAGATCCAGATCAAATACCACCTCGACCGGCTTACTGCCCAGATTGCCAGAAATCACCACGGCCAAATTGCGCATGATTTCATCAAGGTTAAACGGGTGAATATCGAGCTGCAGTTTGCCCGCTTCTATCTTTGAGTAATCAAGAATGTCATTCAGCAGGCTGAGCAGCGAACCTGCTGCACTCTGTGACTTAGTGACATAGTCCCGCTGCCGTGCGCTGAGGCTGGTCTGTGCCACCAGTTTCAGCATGCCCAGTACAGCATTCATCGGAGTACGGATTTCATGACTCATATTGGCCAGAAACGCTGATTTTGCCGCACTGGCAGCATCCGCAGCATCTTTGGCTTCACGCAGGCGGGTTTCGTACTGCAACTGCTCGGTGATATCGCGGTTAATCCCGGTTACCCGCAATAAGGTGCCATTTTCCAAGCGCTCAACCGCGGCTCCGGCCTGAATACTGCGTTCACTACCATCCGGCAGCACAATGCGGAAAACCGGATCATAAACACCGCGGCCTTCGACTGCAGCCTGCAATGCTTCCTCTGTGCGGGCCAGATCATCCGGATGAAGGCGCATCCGCCAGTGTTCATAATTCAGACCATTGCTGCGCAGGCTGAGCGGTTGCTGGTACAGCTCAAACATACGGTCGTTCCATTGCAGCTCATTATTTTCCGGCGTCCAGGACCAGACCCCTAATTCGGCAACCTCAGTCGCCATTGCCAGCTGAGCGGAGGTTGCCGCCAGAACCTTCTGCTGCGCCCGTTCTTCACTGATATCGGTCATAATACCGACAACAATACGCTCCCCTCCCAGGTTCATGGCACCAAGGCTGATCTGTACCGGAAAGACGCTGCCATCTTTACGCCGGGCCTGAATTTCGCGGTTAATACCAATCACCCGGTTGCCGGTCATTTCACGGAAACGCTGCATATAAAGGTCGTGACGTGAGGCAAAAGGTTCTGGCATTAACAGGCTGACATTCTGGCCAATTACCTCCTCAGCCAGATAGCCGAACGTTTGTTCACCGGCCGGATTGAACGAGCGGATGGTGCCAAAACTATCGATGGTAATAATCGGATTAACTGCGGTATCAAGAATAGCCTGAGTAGTCACCAGACTTTTTTCCAATGCTGCTTCACTGGCTTTACGCGCGCTGATATCGACTGCAATGCCCAGATAACCAACGATCTCACCTGCAGTATCGCGCATCGTCGTTACCGACAGGCTGACCAGCAAACGCTGACCGTTTTTGCGTATGTAGGTCCATTCGCGGGTTTCGGCACCCGTCCGTTCCGATTGATGAACAAAGACGCGAAAGCCGCGAATTTCTCTGCCATATTCGCGCTCCAGTTCAACCGAACGGGCTTCAATCTCTTCTGCGGCGTGCAACACCGCCGGCGACTGAACACCGACAAATTCTTCCGCGCGATAGCCCAGCATACATTCAGCCCCCTGATTAAACAGAGTGACGATACCGTTCTTGTCGGTGGCAATAATTGAAACTTCAGAAGCGGAATCAAGCACGCTTTGCAGCAGCTGACTGAGGCGTTGTGCCTCGCCGGCACGCTCTTCCACCTGACGTTCCAGATTGGTGTTCAGCTCGAGGATTTTCGCCTGCGCGGCTTTTTGTCCGGAGATATCGCGGACGCTTTCCGACACCCCTACCACTTTACCTTCCGTGTTGCGGATTACGGCATAGGAAACCGACACATCCAACAATGAACCGTCGGCACGGCAGCGTTGTCCCTCCTTCGGCAGCAAGTGTTCCCCCTTTGAGGCAGCAACGCATACCTGATGCTCTTCTTCCTGTAATTCAGGTGGAATAATCAGCTCCATTAACGGGCGTCCCAGGGCATCCGCTTCAGCAATACCAAACATTCTGGCCGCTGCCGGATTCCAGCTTTGTACATGACCATGACAGTCCTGACTGATGATGCCATCGGCCGAGCTTTCAACGATGGAGGCCAACCTTCTCTGCTGCGCCAGAAACTCTCTGCGCCGCACGCGGCTGTTGATCTGCATCGCCAGCAGCGCACTGATAAGCACACTGATAAGAGAACCCAGGGCAAAAACAATCGCTGGTGAAGGCAGATTCAGTTCACGGATAAAAGAGGGATAAACCCTGAAGCGGAATTGCCAGTGGCGACCGTAAATGGTGCGCTCAATCTGATAGCCGCCAATATTTGCAACCGCAGCGGGGGTTTGGTTATTAAAAAAACTGACCGGTTGCTGTGCATCGGTAATATCGACAATTTCCAGCGCCAGCTTATGCTCGTGCAAGCGCAGATCTTCCATCACCTCTGCCATTAACAACGGCGCATAACTCCAGCCATAGCCAAACTGTTCACGCCCGGCCTGGGTCTGCGGCGTTTTACCGCCCTGATAGACTGGCATAAGAATCAGAAATGACTGTTGCGGGCTGCCGGTTGCCTGCACCAGCGTAATCGGTCCGGTTAGGCGTACCTCACCACTGAGCAGGGATGACCAGGCGGCTTCGCGGCGATTATGTTCTGACGCAATATCCAACCCGACCGCCGCGTCATTACGCTCTACCGGCTCAATATACTGAATAACAAAGCGTTCACCGCCATGAGGGGTGAGCTGGCGGATACGGAAGTCCGGCCAGCCATCAGCCTGAGCTGTCTGTATAAAACGTGTTTCATCAGCTTCCGCCACCCGGCGAATAAAGCCGAAGCCGCGGGCGCCGGGGAATTCTTCATCAACATCGCGGGTGGCACTGTAACGCTTTACCAGATCGCGGCTCAGGTCATCACCCGCAGTAAGAATGGCGCCGCGCATACCTCTGAGACCGTATTGATAAAGCTCAATGCGACGCTCTACCTGAGTGGTCAGGCCATGCGCCTGCCTGTTCAGCGAGTCGTGCAGACGCTCTGCATTTAACTGCCTGATTTTGACCGACAGAAACAGGCTGATCAGCAGCCCCAGCGTCAACGCCAGCAATACCCAGCGCCAGAGCTGGCGATGCTTCCCTTTGGTTATAACGTTCGGCACGCAGACGTCTCCTTATTGTCCCCCAAAAAAGCGCCTTCGCGCGCTATCGCCAAGCCTTTTAAGACTAGCTACCCCTGCAGGGATCACCAGCGGCTGAACCCTTTCCCACCTTCTGGTATCCTTGCGCCTCTTTTTTGCCAGAACGCCAATGCCAGCGTTCAGCCGCAATGTTCATCCGCAAACAGGAGCGTACCGTGATCACCATGTACGGCATTAAAAACTGCGACACCATCAAGAAAGCCCGTAAGTGGCTGGAAGACGCCGGTGTTGAATACCAGTTTCATGACTACAAGAAAGACGGCTTAAGCCCTGAATTACTCGATGGCTGGATCAGCGAACTGGGCTATGAGGCCCTGCTGAACAAGCGCGGCACAACATGGCGCAAACTGGCAGACGACATCAAAGACAATATTGATGAAAGCAGCGCCCGTGCAGTGATGCTGGATAATCCGTCCATTATCAAACGCCCGCTGCTGGATACCGGCAGCCGCAAAGTACTTGGCTTCAGTGTTACCGAATACACCGACCTGAACTTCTGAACTGACTTAATTAAATAGAACGCGCATCAGCGCCCGATCTGAGGAATGACTATGACAAACGCATTTGCCCTGGCCATTGGTGTCGGCACCAAAAACAGCAAAGGTGACTGGCTCGAAGTATTTTACCCGCAGCCACTGCTGAACCCGGCCGCTGCCCTGATTGACGCGGCCAAAAGCGCTCTGGGCTATGAAGAAGGCAACGTTGCCCTGGATGTTGACGGTGGCGAACTGGAAGCCTTTGCTGCGGCACTCGACAGCGCCGATCCGCTGCAGGCTGCCCTGGCCCGCGCCTGCACCGAAAGCGAAAAGCCGGTTGTGGTGACTATTCTGGCCGCCGATGAACAGGCTACATCCACGCCTGAGGTTTACCTTAAGCTGCACCTGCTGTCTCACCGTCTGGTAAAACCACACGGTCTGAATCTGGCCGGTATGTTCGGCCTGCTGCCCAACGTGGCCTGGACCAATAAAGGCGCAGTCGACCTGGATGAACTGCCGGCCGCACAACTGGAAGCCCGCCTGAACGGCGACCTGCTGAGCGTAAACAGCGTGGATAAATTCCCGCGCATGACCGATTACGTGGTACCGAAAGGCGTGCGTATTGCACACACCGCACGTGTGCGTCTGGGCGCTTACATTGGCGAAGGCACAACCATCATGCACGAAGGCTTTGTTAACTTTAATGCCGGTACTCTGGGCGTTTCTATGGTTGAAGGCCGCATCTCTGCCGGTGTTGTGGTCGGTGACGGTTCTGATCTGGGCGGCGGTTGCTCGACCATGGGCACACTGTCTGGCGGCGGTAACATCATTATTTCTGTCGGTGAAAAATGCCTGCTCGGCGCCAACGCCGGTATCGGCATCCCGCTGGGTGACCGCTGCACCGTTGAAGCCGGTCTGTACATCACCGCCGGTACCAAAATTCAGGTGCTGGACGATCAGAAAAACGTGGTTGAAGTGGTTAAAGGCCGTGATCTGGCCGGTAAATCCGACCTGCTGTTCCGTCGTGATTCCATCACCGGTGCCGTTCAGTGCGTTACCAACAAGAGCGCCATTCAGCTCAACGAAGAACTGCACGCCAACAACTGAGGCAGCAGTATTTAATGCGGCTGAGCGTTCTGCTCAGCCCGTTAATGAGCCGCAAACCAGTGCGGATGCTGCAGATACCAGCGCACGGTATCCAGCATCGCAGCGGCAAAATCATGCTGCGGCATAAATCCTAATTCCCTGCTGATTTTTCCGGCATTAATGGCGTAACGCATGTCATGCCCCGGCCTGTCCTGCACATGGGTAATCAGCTGTTGCGAACGTCCGGCGATGGCACTCAGGGCCTGCGGATAACGTTCTGCCAGCGAGGCATCGCGGGCAAACTCATCGTTGAGAAGGCCGCACAACAACTGAATAAACTGCAGATTGGTCTGTTCATTATGGCCGCCGATATTGTAATTGCTGCCTGCTTTTCCGGCGCCAAGAATACGATCGATACCTGCTGCGTGATCCTTTACATATAACCAGTCGCGTACCTGCTGACCATTACCGAATACCGTTAAAGGCCGCTCAAACAGAATGTTGGTAATCATCCGTGGCATCAGTTTTTCCGGATACTGGTAACGGCCGAAATTGTTGGAACAATTCGATAAACTCACATTCAGCCCGTAGGTTCTCGCCCAGGCATTTAACAAATGATCAGACGCCGCTTTGGTGGCGGCATAAGGATTACTCGGCTGATAACGGCTGTGCTCGCTGAAAGGTTCACCCTCTTCACCCAGATCACCGAACACTTCATCGGTTGAAACATGATGAAAACGATGCGGCAACACCGTATCGCCCGCCTTAAGCGGCTCTTCAATCCAGACCTGCCGGGCTGCCTGTAACAAATTCAGCATGCCGACAATATTGGTTTCGACAAATTGTTCCGGTGCACTGATCGAACGGTCGACGTGGGACTCTGCAGCAAAGTTAACGATCGTATTCAGGCGATAAAAAGCCAGTAAATATTCAACCAGGCTGCGGTCGTTAATACTGCCCTGCACAAATACGGTATTCGGCCGTTTTAACGCCTCAGCTAAATTGGCTTTATTACCGGCGTAACTGAGGATATCGAGCACCACAATAAAATCCTGCGGATGCTCTTCCTGCCAGTATTCAACAAAGTTGGCCCCGATAAATCCCGCACCGCCGGTTATCAGTAAACGTTTCATCAGAGAGATTCCAGACTACGCTGCAGGCTTGCGCGCCAGCAGACAGGTTGTCGTTGCAGCCGGGCATTTAATGCCGCCGGCTCCAGTGCGCTAAACGCAGGACGTTCGGCGAGAATCGCCGGATTATTTGCAGCATAGGCAACACTGCTGAGCGGGGTAATTTCGACCTTTTGTGTTAACAGCCCAAGGCTAAGCGCCTGCCGCTGTATTTCACAGGCAAATTCATACCAGCTGGCCACACCGCTGCCCGCCCAGTGATAAACACCCTGTAATTGCCCGTTATAAAGCAGCCACGCAGACTGCCAGATAACTTCAGCCAGCTCTGTTGCGGAAGTCGGTGACCCGTACTGGTCATCCACCACCTGCAGATCACGACCGGTCTGCATCAGGCCAAGCATGGTACGTAAAAAATTATGGCCATAATGGCTGTACAGCCAGGCGCTGCGGATAACCAGCAGATCGTCTTTTAAAATACCTACCGCCTGTTGTTCACCCGCTAATTTAGACTGACCGTAAATATTCAGCGGGCCGGTTTCAGCCTCCGGCGTCAGCGGTGTATTGCCGCCTGCGGAAAACACATAATCGGTGGAAAGATGCAGTAAACGCGCGCCCTGCTGACGACAGATTTCTGCCAGTACCGCAACGGCCTGAGCATTTACGCGGTACGCTTTTTCTGGCTGAATTTCTGCCTGATCGACGGCGGTAAACGCGGCGCAGTTAATCACCAGCTGTTGTCCGTCACAGGCCTGGCGCAATGCGTTGTCGTCGCAGATATCCAGTGCCTGATGATCACAGGCGCGCAGTCTGACCCAGTCCGGGCAGCTTGCCTGCAGACTCCGGCCCAGCTGACCACCGGCACCGGTCAGTAATACGTTAACCGGCGTCATACGAAATAATCAGCCTGTTTAAACGAGGTACCCCGTGCGTCTTTTTCAGACAATTTTGGCTCGCCCTGTAACGGCCAGCGGATAGCAAGATCCGCGTCATCCCAGCGCAGAATGCGTTCACTTTGTGCGTGATAATACCCGCTACAGCGATACAGACATTCGGCCCGTTCACTCAGGGTATAAAAGCCGTGGGCGAAACCCGGCGGCACCCATAACTGGTGGCGGTTGTCAGCGGATAATTCGAAGCCCTGCCAGCGGCCAAAGGTTGGCGAAGAGCGGCGCATATCGACAATCACATCAAACACACGGCCTGCCACCACACGCACTAATTTGCCCTGCGGTTGTTCCAGCTGGTAGTGCAGACCGCGCAAAACCCCCTGATGGGAAGCTGAATGGTTATCCTGCACAAAAACCGCGCCGCCGGTCAGATCGTCCAGCCATTCCTGACGGAAGGTTTCCATAAAGAAGCCGCGCTCATCTTCATAGAGTCTGGGTTCAATAATGTACACATCGTTAAAGACGGAAGACGGCGTCAGCATGGTGGTATCCACAAAAGAAAGCGGCAGCGGAGTAAATAAATACGAAGCGCGCGCGTTATAGCACGCGTCCGCGTAAACCAACAGCCTGCCGCGACCGGAAAGCATAAGGGTCAGGTTTATTCTACCTGCAGTGTACGCCGGTCTAACTCGCCCTGCGCATCCATCACCACCACTTCCTGTTCACCGGTCACGCTGAAGCGGTAGCTGAGGGTTTCGGCCTCACCACTGCTGCCAACGTGCAGCCCATTCACATACCAGTCGCGCTGGCCAAGACCGCCCTGAGCGTGCAGAGAAATTTCCGGTAAGGCAGCGCTGCCGCCGGCACGGGTACGGCTGGAGCGCAGAATCAGGCCATCCTGAATACCGGTAATCTGCAGTGGCTCCAGCGCCAGCGCCGGAGGCTCGCTGCAGCGCGGATCAACGGCGGGTAAACGGTTACGCAGGCGCTGACTGGCCGGCAGCCAGTGTTCCAGCGGTCGTGGCCAGAGTGCCAGCTGATGCGCTATGCGTGCGGGCACATCACAACTGCCATCAACCAGCAGGCCGCGCTCGCTGGTCCAGTAGGTTAACGGGTTACGCCATAAACCATCGCTGCGTTCATCGCGTAAGGTCGGCGGCAGCTGACGCCGTACCAGCCAGGCTTTATGGGTCTGGAAGCACTGATCGGCCGGCGTTTCCGCGGCACTCTTACCCAACGGCCAGCAAATGGTTTCCTGACTGACCTGCTCTGGCTGCGGCAACAGCTCAGGTTTATGTTCGATGCGGTCAAATAGCTGGAACAACACCGGCAGCGCACTGAGCGCACCATAATGTCCGGGCGATGGCGTACCGTCCGGACGGCCAAACCACACACCAATGGTATAAGCCGGTGTTACCCCAACCGCCCAGGCATCACGGAAGCCATAACTGGTACCGGTCTTCCAGGCGATGCTGCGGTCGTTATCCTGCAGGGCATAGCTGCGCGCACGGTCCGGACGCGGACTGCGCAACATATCATTCAGCACCCAGGCGGTTTCTGCCGAAAATAACCAGCGTGAGCCGGCAGCCGATGGTGACTCTTCCGTCAGATAACGCAGCGGCCACACCTGCCCCTGATTAGCGATGGAGGAATACAGCTGCACCAGCTGCGCCAGCGATAACCCACCACCACCCAGCGCCATACTCAGGTTGGCTTTACCGTCACCGGGAATACGGTAGCGTGCTCCGGCATTGGCAAGAGCGGCGGCAAAGTGCTCCGGAGTAACGGCTTCCAGCACCTGCACGACCGGTAAATTAAGCGACTGCCGTAACGCCTCAGTGGCCGACACCGGGCCGGAAAAATGGCGGGTAAAGTTTTCCGGCTGATAGTCGGTAAAATAACGCGGTACATCGCGCAATAAACTGGCGGAGTGAATCAGCCCGTCTTCTATCGCCAGACCATAAATAAAAGGTTTTAAGGTTGAGCCCGGCGAGCGCTGCGCCTGCACCATATCGACATGGCCAAAGCGTGAATCGTCGGCAAAATCGGCCGACCCGGCATAAGCCCGGACTTCGTGGCTGGCATTATCCAGCACCAGAATGGCGGCAGAATGACTGGGCGGAAAACGCTGAATTTCCTGCGCCAGATAATCTTCTATCTCGTACTGTAAATCGGCATCCAGCGTGGTTTTAATCAGGCTTTTATCGGCATTTTGCCGGCGTAATTCCCGCGCCAGTAACGGTGCCAGCTGCGGCGTATGCGGCTGATAGGCCAGCACAGGTTCCAGCAGCGCCTGCTGATAATCCGTCGCTGTAATCACGCCAAATTCCAGCATCCGCTGCAGCACTTTATTACGTGCATTTAACGCCCGCTGCGGATAGCGGTCGGGGCGCAGGCGTGACGGCGCCTGCGGTAATACCGCCATTAATGCCGACTCGGCCAGCGATAAGTCCAGTGCCGGTTTATCCAGATATAAACGGCTGGCCGCCCCTACCCCTTCAATCACGCCGCCCATGGGCGCGTAATTTAAATACAGGGTGAATATTTCCTCTTTGCTGTAATGCCATTCCAGCTGCAATGCCCGCAGTGCCTGTTCCAGCTTGCCGCCGACGGAACGGGAATGCGGGTGAAAACGCCGCGCCACCTGCATGGAGATGGTCGAACCACCGGATACCACACAACCGCAGCGCCAGTTTTGCCAGGCGGCACGCAGCAGCGCGAAAGGATTTATTCCGGGGTGATAATAAAACCAGCGGTCTTCATAATTCAGTAATGCATCTTTATAAAAAGGCGATACTTCGCTCAGCTCTACCGGATAACGCCAGACGCCATTGCTATCGGCAAAGGCACGCAACGGCCGTTCATGGCGATCAACCACCAGCTGGGCAAAATCATTCTGCGCGCCTTCTGTCTGGCGTTGTGGATCGGGTACGGCCAGTGGCCATAACCAATCGGCACTTTTTAACAGCAAACAAAAAAATACCAGCCACAGCAAAAAGCGGGCTGCCCTGTTCTGTGGCAGGCGGAAAAAACGTGCCGCGTTAAACGCGGCACGATTGGCGGGTATGTTACTCACTCAGAGGACTCTTCTGACTGACACTTCAACATCAGAGAATCAGGGCTGAGTAACAAACAGAATATCCGGCGTGGTACCCAGCGCACGGGTTTCCGGGTCGTACATATCTTCAACCAGCGGCACCGGCACCTGATAATTACCCGGCGTTACCGCCCGCACCAGATAAAATACCCGGGTGGTGCTGTAAGAATTGGCATCAATGGCGGCGACATAACGGTCGTCACGGTATTCCTGATGAGAAATACGCGAACGACGCTGCCATTCGGCCACCGGCTGAGTATCGATATTGATTTCATCCAGCTTGATCGATGCGCTTAAGTTCTGATTTTCCAGCTCCAGACCGGCCGGTAATAAATCCACCAGCAATAAATCAGGGCGGCGTTTATCCGCTTTTACTTCCAGCTGCACCAGCATCAGCTCACCGACTTTCATGCGCAGTGCACCGTCATCCGCAATAATTGCCTGACCATCGGTGGTGAAATAACGGCGCTGAATACTCACACCATTACTTTCTGCCGGCGGTGCCAGTTTGCTGTGGCCCTGATACATCAGTGTGGCGAATAACGGATCGCTGCTGGTATTGCTCAGGGTTACGCCATCACGCAGGCTGCTGCCACTTTCAAGCAGGTTAAATTCACCGGCCTGCTGCAGGGTTTTTAATACGCTGCCCATGCTCAGTTCACCACTCCACTCATCACCCGGCACACGATCCAGCTGCACTGCCGCCATAAAGACCGCATTACGTTCCTGGGTGCTCAGATAGGTACGGCGCTCCAGCATACGCGCCAGCGCTTCTGCACGGCTGAGCGCAAAACTCTGCTGCTGACGATACTGCAGTAACAGACGCACAACCTGCGCGGTATCACGCACGCGTGAACCGTAATCACCGAGGTAATAGTTTTCTTCACGCTGCACGGTTTTCAGTTTTTCCATTAACTGATCAGACAGCTGCTGGTCGCCCTGTAATTTCGCCGCCAGTGCCAGATGCAGTAATGGCAGGGCCGGTAAATCCAGACGCGCCTCACCCGCCAGGCGACGGATATCACTCAGCGATGCTTTTTTATGCCGCGCCAGAACATAAGCCGCGTAGCTCTGATAAATCTGACGGTAAAGTTCCGGACGATCATTCCAGCGTTCGCTGAAATTACCGCGGCCACGCAGATATTCCTGCAGACGGCTCAGGGTTTTACGCAGTACATCGGCATCAATACGTACACCTTCATCCTGGGCGTCGGTGAGGAAATCACCGGCATAAGCGGTTAACCAGTGCTGTTCATAATCGTCGTGGTTTGACCATAAGCCATAGCCGCCATGATTCATCTGGCGCTTAACAATACGATCCATACCGCTGGCCAGCGCGCTTTCACGCTTACGACCGCTACTGTTTTTCAGACCCAGATCCGACAGCTGGTCAGGTGTTGCATAAATCCACGGATAAGTGGAACTTAACGATTGCTCCAGACAGCCATACGGATAGCGCAACAGATATTCGAGCTGACTGCGCGGATTTAAATTCACGCGGTTATTAACGCTGAGCAGCGCTTCCAGCGACTGCGGAATCCAGCCATCCATCTCGCTGCCGTCCAGCACCAGACGTTCGCCCGGCTGCAGTACCATCTGTTTCTTTTTGGTCAGCGCCGGATGGGCGGCACGGCTGTTGAGTTTCCAGCTCTGGGTCAGTGAGTAATCACCGGCACCGGTTAACTGCAGGCCAATTTCAATCTGCCCTGCCGGAAACTCTGCACGCAGAGGTAATAACAGGGTTTGTTTTTCACCATCGGCCAGCGTCAGCTGCTGGGTTAATGGTGTGTTATCACGCACGACGGCCGGGCCAGTGAGGCTGAATTGCAGATTTAATACCTGCTGCTCACCACTTAAATTGGTAACGTCCAGCGCCACGCTGGTTTCATCACCCACGGCGACAAAACGCGGCAACGACAGCTGTGTAACCACCGGCGCTGCGACCGTGACTTCCTGCTCCAGACTGCCGAAACGTTCGTCATCAAAGGCCAGCGCCATTAACCGCAGACGGCCATTAAAATCGGGTAATTGCAGCGGAATGCGGGCAACGCCATTTTTCACCGCCACCTGACCGGAAAACAACGACACGATCTGTACTTCGGCGCGGGCTTTTTTACCACCACGGCTTAATTCCGGCGCATCACCACCAAAACGCTGAGTCGCCATGCGGTTGTTATTCAGTCCAATTAAATGGCTGTACATATCGTACATATCCACCAGATAACGGCGCGGGCTGAAGAACCAGGCAAAAGGGTCGGGGGTTTTAAAATCGGTGATCGACAGTACACCAACATCCACCGCCGCCAGGGTTACCCAGGCATTGTTAACGGCACCACCGTTACTGTCGCTGACTGTCACTTCGGTGACCACACGCTGATTCGGCGTCCACTTTTTCGGGGCATCGAGGGCAATATTCAGACGACGTGGTTCACGATCCAGTTTCAGATGCATCAGCCCCACCGAACGGGTCGGGGTAATGCGCTGTTTATTATCGGCCGGTTGTAAATGCAGTGCGCTGATATAAATATCGTGACGGTTCCAGGATTCATCGACCGGAATATCCAGCGTGGTGCCTTCAGCCGGCGTCGTAACCCGGGCACTCCACAACAGCTGATTACTTTCAATCAGCACCAGGGTTTCACCGGCCGCTGGCGGTACAATTTTCAGTTGTGCGACATCACCGGCGGCATAAGCAGCTTTATCCAGCGCCAGTACAACTTTATCCGGGCGTGCGCCCTGCTCGGCATCCTGAGCATCTTCCCAATACCAGTACCAGTCTTCACCGGCATCAAAGGTCATGCTGCTGATTAAACCGGTGCTTTTATCGGTAATTTCCAGACGATAGCTGCCGAAGCTGACCGGTACCGATACTTTTTCGGTATTACCGGCAGTGATGCTGCGTGTCAGTGTCAGTTCATTAAATTCGCGCTCGCTGGTTTCCACATACCAGCCGCGGTTGCTGGAATAGCGCCAGTGGTAACGGCGATTCTGATTTATTAACCGTACCTGCAGATTATCGGCCGCCAGTTTTTCACCTTTGGCGTTGGTTTTAACCAGTTCAAATTCGGCCTGTGAATTACGTGCCGCACGGTCACCAAACAGCGGGCGGATACCAACCAGTGCATTGCCGGGTAATACGCGGGCAACATGACGGCGCACCACCGGGCGACCACCGGATTCAAACAGGCTGCCGGTGACGGTAACGGCCAGCGGCGATTTGGCACCGTCCCAGCGGGAATCAATTTGCAGGGTGATTTTGCCGTCTTTATCCAGAACCGCACCGTTTTCAATAAACTGCTGATTCCAGTCGGTTTCACGTACATTGCCAAAATGGAAATCCGGCCACTGTTCAAAAGGATGCGCCAATGGTGATACACGGATGCTGGCATCAAAACGGTTACCCGCCGCCGGTGCACCGTATAAATATTCGCCCAGTACCGGAATATTCAGACGCTCACGGCTGGTGAAGTAACGGGTGGTATTTTGTCCGGGATTAAAGGTCAGCTTCAGACGCTCAGGCATAAAGTCTTCGACTTTAAACTGATACACCACGCGGTTTTTACTCACGCCTTCAACTTCTAAACGCCAGTTACCGGTCTGGGCATCGGCGGCCAGCGGATATTCATACTGGTAATAACCACCGGCTGCCGGCTGCCAGTTGATGTCTTTAACTTTCTGACCATCCGGGCGGATGATACGGCCTTTTAATGGCCGTGAATTAACACTCTTGCCATCATCGTCACGCAACAAAGCGCTGAAGGTGGCAGTCTCGCCGCCACGGTAAATATCGCGCGGTGCATAAATAAAGAGTTCGGCACTGTTGTATGGACGGTCGGCCAGACGGAAATCGGACAGGTCAAGCGCCGGAGTATTTAAATTCACCAGACTGACGGATTCATCTTTACGCACCACCAGCACCTGGCCGTAATCAATTTTACGGCGTACGCTGACGCGTCCTGCGGCACTGCTGGTTGCTTCAAAGGCAACACTGCCATTGCTGTTTAATAACTGAACCTGTGCGCCTTCGACCGGCTCCGGGCTGCCCAGAGTATTCAGGTAAACATCAAAGCCGTTGCCGTAATTGCGGATATGCACACCGATATCGGTAACCATAAAATAGGTGACGGCAAGCTGGTTATCGTACTGTCCGGGACGGGCCATCACCGCCAGATAAACACCCGGTTCACGCAGCGCCGGAATGTCCTGCAGTGGTAAATTAATCTGGCGGCGCTTGTTACGCTCGGCAGGCAGGGTAAAGCGGCCTTCGTGCACTAAATCGGAAAACTGTGGTAATTCATCCAGACGGTAATAGCTTTCGCTCTGGCCACGGTTTTTCCAGTTAACCAGACGCACCAGTTTATCCGGATTAACCCGGTGAAACGCCACATTGGCTTCGCTGACGTTTAAGGCATACAGTGGCAGACCGGTATGCAGATTTAATGGTAAGAAATGGCCATTACTGGCAAAAGCGAGACTGGCACTCAGCGAGCCGAATTTCACATCACCACGACTGGGTTTGTGCAGGGTTTCACCGTTAATCGCGCGGATACCGGAATCAACGGTTACCCAATAGCGGCTGTCCGGTTCAACACTTTCAAAATATGCGGTACGGCCATCATCGGATAACACCCAACCACCATTTACCGGCTCACGTTTGCTGTTATCCAGTTCGCGTTCAACCAATAAATAGCCCTGAAAGTTTTTGCTGCCATCCAGCGGCACAGAAAAGGTAATTCCTATGGCACTGCCATCGTCATAATTCTGCTCGCTGATATCCGCTACCTGTAAAGGTACGCCAGCATACAATTGCGCTGTCGATAAGGTGGCTGCTGCCGGCTCTGCTTTGCTGTTTGCGCTGCTGCCGTTGCTCTCTGCAGCCTGCCCGGTACTGTTATTGTCCACCGGGACATTGTTATCCGTTACAGCGGCGCTACTTTCGGACCGGTCGGCTGACTGGCTGCCCGGCTCAGTAGCAGTACTGCTGACGGCGGATGGTTGTGTGCCGGTATCGGTATCGTTATCGCTGCATCCTGCAAGCAATAGCGCAGAGGTAAAAATGGCGGCAAGCGCCAGACGCGGGCTGATCATGATGTTGTCCTCAGAGGTCCCTTCAGGGGCTGTAGTCCATGGATATTCAGTCGGATGGCAGAAAGCTGCCCGGAAAGCCTTTGTTTAAAAACAGCCGTTACAGGGCACAAAGCGCTTACTGATAAAGCGCGAAGTATATCTGAGCGACACCTGCCCTTCACCTGATAATTATGCTGAAAAGGCCATGGATAATAACCGTTAATGCCGCTTTGCAGCGACCTGCAACAGGCGCTCTTCTGCAACAATGGCACGGCCGACTGTACCGGCACCGGCTACACCCGCCGCATCTTCAAGGCGGACTTCAAATTCATAAAAATCTGCCGGTTTGCCAAGGTACTCAGCACTGACGGTTACCAGCGCTCCGGCCGGAACAGGTGCAATATGGGTGACATTCACATGAACTCCGACCGAAAGCTCACCCGCTTCTAATAATGGCGCCATCAGTCGTGCAGCCGCACGCTCCATTAAAGCAATCATACCTGCCGTTGCCAGCACCGCCGGCTGACGCTCTTCCGGGCTTCTACAGGCAGCATCGACAATAAAACCGGCAATAACATCAGCGGTAATTTCTGCTTCCAGCTCGTAACGGTCACCAATCTGCATAGGGGCTGCTCCGAAGGAAATAGGCGTTTTATCGCAGATTCGTTGCCATTCTCCAACACAATGTTGCAATTGCGGCCAGCGCAGCCGTCTATAGTTAGGGTCTGGCTTACTATTAATGACTTTGAGATTAACTTTGCCTTACCTCACTGCCCTCCGGCCCGCCGCCCTGCCCCTGCTTGCCCTGTTGAGTGCCTGGCTGTGCCTGCCCCATATGTCACGCTGGCATAGCGATTACGGCTTATTGTTACAGGCACTGCCCTATGCCTTAGGTGTATTGCTGCTTTTGTTAAGCCAGTTATTTAATCAGGGTCGTATCGGCCAGATGACCATTCTGACGCTGGCGACCTATGCTCTGGTGCAGCAACGCTTACAGGTTCAGCTGAGTGACGCCGACACTTACTGGGTATTTTTCTGGCTGTGCCTGCTGTGGCCAGTCAATGTGGCGCTGATCCGCTATTTACCCGAACGACGGCCACTGTCGCTGGGCGGCATGATATTTCCCGCAATCCTCGGCCTGCAGCTTCTGGCGTTAGCGGCACTGAGCGTCAGCGACTGGTATGCAGCCAGTCTGGACTGGACGGCTGGCTTCCGTGAACAGGCCAGCGCCGGCCTGTTGCCACTGCCTGCGTGGGTTACTTTTACTCTTGGCGCTGCGCTGATTATCAACCGCCTGCCACAACAGAGCGATACACCACTGGCCCTGCTGGCGCTTCTGCTTTTACATGGCTGGTTATTTTACCGGCTGGATGCCAGCCAGATTTCTGTACTGGTCAGCAGCCTGTCGCTGCTTTTATTGTTTGCCACCCTGCTGATCAACAATCACCACCTGGCCTTTATTGACGAACTCACTGGCCTTCCCGGTCGCAGGGCACTGATGAATGATCTGAAACACCGTCATGGCCGCTACCTGCTGGTGATGGCGGATATCGATCATTTCAAACAATTCAACGATACCCATGGCCATGATGTCGGCGATGACGTACTGCGTCTGGTGGCCGCCCAACTGAATAAAACCAGCGGTGGCGGACGCGCTTACCGTTATGGCGGCGAAGAATTTACCCTGATATTTCCGTCATCCGAGCTGAGCGAATGCCTGCCTTTTATTGAAGCAACCCGCGAGCGCATCGCCAGCTATCCGCTGATTGTGCGCAACCGTCAGCAACGCCCGGAGACCCAGCGTCAGGGCAAAAAACAGCGCGGCCAAAGCAATAACAGCAAAACCCTGAATGTCACCATGAGTTTTGGTGCCGCGCGGCGTAACAGCGGCGAAAGCATCGAAGAGTTAATGAAACGTGCTGACAAAGCGCTGTACAAAGCCAAAGAAAATGGCCGCAACCGGGTGGAAAAGGCGAAATAGAACCGGATCAGCGTTATCATAGGCGCTGATTCTTTTTGCCTGTTATCAGCATGAATAAAGAAAAACGCATCGAAATATTTTCCCGCCTGAAGGCCGAAAATCCGCATCCGGAAACGGAGCTGGAATACAGCACGCCGTTCGAACTGCTGATTGCCGTGCTGCTGTCAGCTCAGGCCACCGACGTCAGCGTCAACAAGGCAACACGCAAACTCTACCCGGTAGCCAATACCCCTGAAAGTATCCGCGCGCTGGGGGAAGAAGGTTTAAAGCAATACATCAAAACCATCGGCCTGTTTAACAGCAAAGCCAAAAACGTCATCAGGTTGTGCGAGATTCTGCTTGAACAACATGGCGGTGAAGTGCCGCAAACCCGTGAAGCACTGGAAGCCCTGCCCGGTGTCGGACGCAAAACCGCTAATGTGGTGCTGAACACGGCCTTTGGTCAGCCAACCATTGCCGTCGACACCCATATTTTCCGCGTCTCTAATCGCACGAAAATTGCGCCGGGTAAAAATGTTGATGAAGTGGAACAGCGCCTTATGCGGGTCGTGCCAAAAGAGTTTCAGCTTGATGCCCACCACTGGCTGATTCTGCATGGCCGCTATGTCTGCGTGGCGCGCAAACCCAAATGCGGCGCCTGTATTATCGAAGACCTGTGCGAATTCAAACAAAAGACATCAGACTAGGAGCTTCCCATGCGACTGTTACACACCATGCTGCGCGTCGGCGATATGGACCGCGCCATTGAGTTTTACACCAAAGTGCTGGGCATGACCCTGCTGCGCAAGCACGACAACGAAGAATACCAGTACACCCTGGCCTTTATCGGTTATCAGCCGGAAAACGAAGGCGCAGTGCTGGAGCTGACCTACAACTGGGGCACCAGCGAATACGATCTGGGCAGCGCTTACGGCCATATCGCCATCGAAGTAGATAACGCCGCCGAAGCCTGTGAGCGCATCCGTAATCATGGTGGCAATGTCGTGCGTGAAGCCGGCCCGGTTAAAGGCGGCACCACGGTGATTGCCTTTGTTGAAGACCCGGACGGCTATAAGATTGAACTGATCGAGAAACGCGCCGACGCCCATAATTTCTGAGCGGCGACGGTTTTATAGCTCAGGGCTGGTAGCGGAAATGCAGTACCTTTAAACCGCGTCCGGCCTGAGCTTCGATAAAGACCGGCGGATTGACCAGCCGTTCGACCAGCACACAATCCGGAGCATGCTGCGCCACCTCTGCCAGCAGAAAATCTTCGCCCAGATCCGGGGCATTCAGACACAGCAGGCAATCACCACCGGCGACCATCAGCTCCGGCAGTCGCCGCAGCAGCTTGGCGTAGTCACGGCGGATATCGACACTGCCTTTCTGAAACGTCGGCGGATCGCAGATCAGCAGATCGTAAGGACCGTGCTTTTTCAGCCGTCCAAAAGATTTAAAGATATCCACCCCTTCAAACACCACGCGGCTCAGATCGTGGTCATTCAGACGATGATTTTCGCGGCCATGACTCAGCGCCGCGCGGCTCATATCCACATTCACCACTTTACTGGCACCACCGGCCAGCGCCGCCAGCGAGAAACCACAGGTATAGGCAAACAGATTCAGCACCCGCCGCCCATCACTGTGCCCCCGCACCCAGCGGCGGCCATTGGCCATATCCAGAAACAGCCCGGTATTCTGCGAACGGTTAAGGTGCAGCCAGTAGTTCAGACCATCCTCTTTAATCACCAGCTGTTCCGGTAGTTGGCCGCACAGCAGGGTAAAAGGCGCGCCGGTACGACAACGGTGCTGCACCACCACACTGAGCTGACCGGCATGATCGGGACGGCAACGCTTAAGGCCTGCCAGCAACCGTTGTTCAAGCTCTGACAGCCAGGATTCGTCCACTTCGGCGTACAGGGTGACCAGTACCAGAGGCGCATACCAGTCAATATTAAGGTGCTCGAAGCCCGGCCAGGCATGCCCGCGGCCGTGGAAAAGTCGTTGTGCCTGATCGTCAGCAGGCCACTGAATATGCTGAAACACCGGGCTTTCCTGTGATTTTGGGCGCGCAAGTTTAGCAAAAGATCGCCACCTGCGCCTGTAACTGCCAGACAGTTGCAAATAGTTGCCAAACTGCCTTGCTAAGGCTTGGTAAGGGGGAATAAGTAAGATACTATAATCGCGCCTGTGCAGGTGTGCAGGTGTGTTGGCGAGTGCTCCATATTCGTAAGATATGCAAGATACTGGTCGATAGCGGCATTTATTGATTGTCTTCCCGGTTCGCCGGCCAGTATCGATGAAAATGCCAGAAGATATAGCAAGGCCGATCGTTGATTGGCGCATTACTCAGGAAATAAAGCATGGCAAATTTAGTTCAAGGCACCGTCAAGTGGTTCAATGACGAAAAAGGTTTCGGCTTCATCGAGCAGGAATCTGGCAAAGATGTATTCGTACATTTCAGTGCTATCAACGGCGGTGGTCGTAAGACTCTGCAAGAAGGCCAAAAAGTAACTATGGAAGTTACTCAAGGTCAGAAAGGCCCACAGGCGGAAAACGTAACTCCTCTGTAAGCCTTTCGCCTGATCTGACTTTCGGGTCAGATCAAGCATCTTCTGGCAGCCCACATGCACTCCGGTGTTTGTGGGCTGTTTCATTTCTGCCTCCCCTGCTTTCCTGCCGCTCACGGTACAGAATTGGCCTGCCCAACGCTTTCCTGCGGCGCAGAACCTGTTAATCTTGGGTCATTATCAGCTGATTGTTACTCCGATGATTGATCAGGGCGAACTCTTTGACATTCCCAGTCCTTGCCGCCGTATCTGCGAATTGAACAACCGCGGCTACTGCAAAGGCTGCTTCCGCAGCCGCGACGAACGTCTCTACTGGAATCAGTTCACAACCTTCCAGAAGCAACTGGTGGTGAATCTGTGTGAAAAACGCCGCCTTAAGGTGCTCAGCGCCAAACAACAAAGCGTCGCGGGTAACGAAGAAGAAATTGTCATACCGCAGCTGGATATGTTTGCCCCGCAGCGGGATATGCCTGTTGCACCAGCAGATACTGCCAGTCCGGACACCGACATCCGCGCAAGCATTGCTGAACCGGAACACAGGGCTACTACCGAAAGCCATCCTTCCGAAGCCGAAAAGCGTGAGCATGACGTGAATGTCAGCCTGTTCGAAGAGCCCATAAGTACTGACACAGACACGCCTGCCACCAGCGCAACAAAGAACACTGCACTGCAACAGACAATCACGGCGAACGACAGCAAAGAAGAGAAGGGAGAGAAGAAACCACGCGCCCGGTCACAGACCAGAACGCGCAAAGCCGATGATTCTCAGCTGGATATGTTCAGCTGAGCCAGCTCATTCTGTCAGCTATCTATGAACAAAGGGCGACATTCACCGCCAGATCACGCTTCCACTGCATGGTCATAGAGGTTGCCCGTGTTGGCTTATATTCAGCGCCAACCCAGCCTTTATAACCCGAGGTTTCGATACAGCGGAAAATAGCAGGAAAATCCAGCGTGCCACTGCCTGGCTCGCCGCGTTTCGGGATATCAGCGAACTGAATATGACCGATTTTCGCCGCATGCAGATTAATAAAATCGCAGACGTTATGCCCCATCAGCGCCATATGATAAATATCAAACTGCGCTTTAATCGCCGGATGATTCAGCTCGGCAATAATATCCAGCATCTGCTGGCCCGATGAAATAAGAAAGCCCGGCATATCGCGGGTATTAATCGCTTCAAAGGTGGTAGTGATACCAAAAGGCGCCAGGCTTTCAGCGGTTTTCAGCAGATTCTTTTTAAATGTATCGAGGTAAAAAACCCGTTTATTTTCGTCGTTACAACGCCCTGGCAACACATTCACACACGAGACTTTTAATGCCCGCGCATAGTACAGGCATTCAACCATCGCGGCTGCGTATTCGGCGGTTTTTCCCGGTACAGCAGCCAGCCCCTCACCGCCTTCCATTAAATCGCCGGCCGGTACATTAATCAGGACGCAGCGCAGATTATTTTCGCTCAGCGCCTGCTGAATGTGTTCTATCGGTGTGTCGTAAGGAAACTGGATTTCCACCGCCCCGAAGCCATCATGGTGCGCTGCGGCAAAACGCTGCAAAAATGGCAGCTCAGTGTACATCAGGGACAGATTTGCGGTGAGTTTCACCCTTGTTTCTCCGTATACATAGTCACCAGAGTGCAGGGATCCTTTTCTGCGTTACCCTGGCTTGCGTGCAGACGCATCAGCTCTGCACCCAGTCCGGCCATTGGAATGGCACTTTTCATTATTCTGGCCAGATCATTGGCCATATCCAGATCTTTTAACAGCGTCTTTACGTGCCACTTCACAGGGTCAAAATCGCGCTCTGCCATACGCGGGCCGGTCAGCTGCAGAGGCACTGAATCGGCAAATCCGCCTTTAAGAGCCGCCGGAATCTGTGCCGCATCGACGCCGGATTTTTCCGCCAGCGCCATCACTTCAGCCATGACCAGTACATTGCAACTTACCAGCATCTGATTACAGATCTTGGTCACCTGTCCCGCTCCCACAGGTCCCATACGGGTAACCCGCTGCGATAGCGGTGCCAGTAACGGGCGCAGCATGTCTATCAGCGTTTTGTCACCACCGGCCATAATCGCCAGAGTGCCCTGTTCCGCCCCGGCCACGCCACCGGAAACCGGCGCATCAACCCAGCGCATGCCGCAGGCCGCTTCCAGACGCTCGGCCATCTGCCGGGTCGCCGCCGGATCAATACTGGAGAAATCAATCAGCACCTGGCCGGTACGACCATGAGCTGCAATACCATCAGCCGCGAAAACAACAGATTCAACCGCCGCGGTATCGGTTACGCAGAGCATCACTACATCGCTTGCTGCCACAAGCTCAGCAACAGAAGCTGCAACCTGCGCTCCCGCCTGAAACAGAGCAGTGGTTTTATCAGGGTTACGGTTCCAGACCATAAGCGGATAGCCAGCAGCTAATAAACGCTGACTCATGGGTACACCCATCAACCCCATGCCAATAAAACCGATTCGTTGTTGCTGCATAACCTGTTCTCCCGAAGTCATCCAATAATATCAAAGACTTAGCGTTGCTGTATGTGGATTTATTGGCGCTTTCCGCCTTTTATGTGACATTTTTTACTGTCCGGAGCAGCAGTATTTTCCCACCAGGACAGATTCAGAAAATTACAATAAAGAATCACCACAGATTACCCGTTCCGGATTCCTCGCCTATGCTTTATTGCAGTGAAACCCAAAGGAAGTATAACTATGAGCATGGCTAACATTTTCGCTGAGTCCCAGACACTGCCCCATATTCCACGCGTCGTGCAGGAATTAATTGAAAGTTTCCGCGACGAAGACGTTAACGTTGATGACATCAGCAATAAAGTGGCGCTGGATCAGGCACTCACCGCAAAGGTTCTGCGTCTGGCCAATTCCGCCCATTATGGTGTGTCACGCACAGTTTCCAATCCCCACGATGCCATTATGCTGCTCGGCTTTAATACTCTGCGTACCATGGTACTGGCCTCTGGTGTCACTGGCGCTTTCAAGGCACCGGAAGGCTTTGATCAGAAAAAATTCTGGCGTGATTCTTTTGCTATTGGCGCGTTATCCAAGTGGATTGCCGGCTATGTTAAAGATTGCGACCGGGAAACTGCCTTTACCTGCGGCATGTTGCACTCCATCGGTACCTTGCTGATGCATATGGTGATTCCTGATGAACTCAAAAGTATTGATGACGCCGAAGCCCTGGGCGGTAAACGCCACACGCTGGAAACCAGCCTGCTGGGCTACAACTATGCGGATGTTGGCGCAGAGCTGGCCAAACGCTGGAAATTCCCGGAAGAAATGCAGCAAGCCATACTGCAGCAACATAATCCCGACAGTGACCAGCCTTATTCTCAGTTGGCGGGCGTAATTTACATCGCTAAATATCTGAAAGATGCTCACGAAAAAAACTGGACTGACGAGCAGATTATTGAACAGTTCCCTCTGGCCGTTGCCGAAGTGATTGGCATGGATACGACCCGGGCTTATGCGGATGTGGCGAAAACCACCTCACTGGAATCCGGCCTAGACAGCCTGCTGGAATAAACGCGGTCAGCGCAAAAGAAACAATAAATAAAAAGGCCCGGTTGGGCCTTTTTATTTATTTTATGTTTCTGATAATTCAGCTGAACCCACCTGCTGCAACGGATCTGCCGCAAACCACTGGCGGCTTAGCTCTACCCTCTCCGCTGCCGGCCGGAAAATATCAGCATCGGACAGAGCATCAATTTTGCGTAAGCGTGGTAACAGACCACAACCGTTAGCAACCTGAATGGTCAGTCCCGGACGGGCATTTAACTCAAGCAACATCGGGCCGTAACGACGGTCAAGAACCATATCGGTCCCCAGATACCCCAGACCCGTCTCCTCATAACAGCGTGCGGCCAATTCCAGTAACTGTCCCCATTGCGGAATAACCAGTTCTGATAATTCCCGTCCGGTATCCGGATGACGCTCGACACTTAAACCATCCTGCACCGCATTTAACGGCCGCCCGGTAGCAATATCCAATCCGACACCAACCGCTCCCTGATGCAGGTTTGCTTTGCCATCAGAACTGCGGGTAGAAAGACGCATCATCGCCATCACCGGATAACCACGGCAAACAATCACACGAATATCCGGCACACCTTCAAACGAATAACCACCAAGCTTGGGATCAAATTCGATCAGTTCTTCAATAATGGCAATATCCGGACTGCCGCCCAGACTGTACAGGCCAGACAGAATATTCGATACGTGACGCTGTAATTCCGCCAGGGTCACCAGAGTTCCGCTGTTTTTGACGTACTGCTCATCATCATACCGGCTGAGAACCAGAATGCCTTTACCACCACTGCCTTTCGCTGGCTTAATGGCAAAACCCGGAACATCACGCAACAGATCAGCAAGCAACGAAACATCGTGCTGACTCTGAATAGTGCCGATTAATGCCGGCGTGGTTATTCCTGCTTTTTGTGCCAGTAATTTGGTCTTCAGTTTATTATCAACCAGAGGATATAAACGGCGTGGGTTATAACGGCTGATATAGCTGATATTACGCCGGTTCATGCCCAGAATTCCGCGCCGTTCAAGACGCCATGGCAAGGTAAACACGTTAGTTCCCAAACGCCTTGAAGCGTTTCAGCTCCAACAGACGATAGCCGGTGTAAGAACCGATCAGCAGTACCAGTGCCAGCACAATAAACTGAATACCAATAAAGTTGAATGTTAAATGCCGCACCCAGGGGTCACTCATCGCCCAGTAAGCCAGCACAGCAGTCAACAGACTGCCACCGCCCTGCACCATTACCTCACGACCACCTTCTTCCTCCCACAGAATCGACATCCGTTCGATGGTCCAGGACAGAATAATCATCGGGAAAAAGGTAATTTTCAGACCTTCAGTCAGCCCCAGTTTATAAGACAGAACACTGAAAATACTGATAATGGCAATCACGGTAATAATCACAGCGGTAATCCGCGCCACCAATAATAAATTCAGACGGGATAAATAACCGCGGATAAATAATCCGGTGGCAACCACCAGTAAAAAACCGACCAGACCGGTAACCAGAGAAGTCTGAATAAATGCCAGAGCAATCAATACCGGCATAAAGGTACCCGATGTACGGATACCAATAATAATACGCAGAACACAGACGATCAGCGCACCAATCGGAATCAGCAGAATGGTTTTAAACATCGCCTGCTCTTCCACCGGCAGACTGTGAATCGAGAAATTCAGGAAATCATGCTGACTGGAGAGATTTTCAGCAATATTTGCGTAAGTGGACTCTTCCCGTTTCAGCATTGAGAAACGGATACTGGAATCGGTACCGCCGGTAACATCAAGAACCGGAGCCCCGCGCTGCTCCCACAATAATAACGGCGTATCAGCAGCCAACAATACCGAGGCGCTGCTCTTCTCACCAGGCAGCTCAAATATCTGGCTGTCGTTGCCATTCCACACCCGTAACAAAGGCGTCAGACTCTGGCGGCGACGGCCATCCTGCAGGTTAAGACCATACACTACCGATGCCGGCACACGTGCTTTATGCAACATTTCTACCCACAGTTCCGGCAGCTGATCGGCATAGTGGGTACGAAGTAATTCAATATGCTGTGCGGTTTCATCTTCACGGAAACGCTTTAATAATTCCCGCGTCAGGCTGTAGTTATC
>NZ_DDCJ01000101.1:6683-23598 GCF_002335285.1 Thalassolituus sp. UBA2009 | reverse complement strand
GGCCAGCTGACCGGATCGATTGCCGGTGGCGGCAGATCGGCACCGGACTGCATCTGGCTGACCAGAATTTCGGCACGATAAAACAGTTCCTGTTTCCCTTTGGCACCACGCACGGTCCACTCGGCACGGGGTTCATCACTGTCCATAAAATTCAGACCATAACCTGGTGATGCACCGGCTTCTTTTAATACGGTAAAGCCATCCTGTGCTGACGGACGAGCCATCGATACTTTGACCGGCCCGCCATGCGCATTAAATTCGACCTTGGCTTCCACCGACCAGATGGTCTGGGTTTCGCCATACACCAGCGGTACTTCATACATCCAGTGACGATGCAATGTCAGTACGATACCGACCACCAGTAAAAAACCAACCAGCAGAAAAAAAGGCGCGCGGGAAAATGACAGGGATCGGATGTTCATAATATTAGCATCGCAGGCTACGGTGTGTTGGGAGCCGGTTCAGCGTTCACCGGAGGTTCTGCAGTGGCCGGCTTGCTGCCATCCACAGCATCTGCCGCCGGGGCTGAGGTACTGTTTTCAGGAACGGCTTTTATCGGCGTTTTAACATCCGGCTCCGCTGCTTTCTTTTTCAATTCAGCCGGTTCGCTTGTTGCGGGAGCGGTAGCCGCGGGCGGCGATTTTTTGGCCGGAGCAGCAGGCGGTGCTGTTACCGTTGGCGTTTTTGCTGATGGTACAGGCGCTTTTGTCACCGGTGCAGTATCCGGTACAAATTTGGCGTGCAGGAAGCGACGACCAACATCAATCAGGGTTACGTCACGTAAAAACTCACGGCCCAGCAAAATGGGATAGGTCATCTGTGAACGGTCAGTGAGGGTAAACTCGGTATCCTGCTGCAGCGCTGAACCAAGATTTACGGTCAGGGAGACCACCGGCCGGCGGTCTACTTCATCGCTGGAAGCCTGACGGATCAGCACATGACGCACCAGCGGTGCTTCGATCTCAATCGGCTCAGCCTCATCATCGTGCTGCAGCCAGAAACGCACCCAACGCTTACCATTGCGTTCAAAACGCACAACATTCACGGCACTCAGTGATGAAGTTGCCGCACCACTGTCAATTCGCGCCTGATAATGATGGCCTGGCGGAGACAGGTAAATCCATTCGCTGGCACCAATAATGGTTTTGCCATCCATCAGGGTCGCCGGAGCTTCCCGTGGTGGGCACTCAGCACCGGAAAAAGTCGGCGATGCGGCCGTCAGCGCCTGCAGTTGTTTATTCATACGGACCAGCTGTAAACGCTGACGACGAAGTTTGTCATCCAGCGCAGCAACGTCTGTACAGGCCGCAGCAGCAGGCGCCGGTTGAGCAACCGGCATCTTCTGATCCAGCAGTTGTTCAATGTCTGCCAATGTCAGTTCACGGTGTTCCCGGCCTGGCCAGACAGAACAACCCGAAGTGATCAGGGCAATACAAGCTATGAGGAAAAACGATGCCCGAGGGGGCATAACAACCTCCACCAACAGAGAAATGCGTGCGGCATTTAACCACAGAAAGCGGGGGAATCTGAACACAGGTACAACCTTTTACCGCGTTATTTACAGTGATACTGATTTATCCCCGGTTCAGAGCCAGGGCTCCTGCAGCAACAGATCAGGCGCATACGGCGGGGTTCGACCGGCACATAACAAAAAAGCTCCCGATGGGAGCTTTTTTGTGAGCAACAGGCTGTTCCGGTCAGGACATCTGCGACTGCAGATAGTTAGGCAGGCCGATTTTGTCGATCAGACCCAGCTGCTGTTCCAGCCAGTGAGTGTGATCGTTTTCGGTATCATCCAGCAGCACCTGCAGCATATCACGGGTCTGATAGTCCCGAACCTGTTCACACAGGGCCATGACTTCCCGCAGATCGACGATAACCTTGTACTCCAGATCAAGATCGCTCTTCAGCATTGCCGGTACGTCTTTACCGATATTCAGCGGCACCCGGGTCACCATATCAGGTGTCCCGCCCAGAAACAGAATGCGCTCAATGAGCTTTGAAGCGTGGCCCTTTTCATCTTCGAACTCGTGATCAATGCGCTCGTACAGTTTTTTCAGTCCCCAGTCATCGTACATACGGGAATGGATAAAATACTGATCCATGGCGCTTAATTCACCGGCCAATAACTCGTTTAATTTGGCAATAACCTGTGCGTTACCTTTCATATCCGGCCTCCTCTTACATCATGGACTGTTGATAATTTTCGATGCCAACCTGGGCAATCAGAGATTGCTGGGTTTCCAGCCAATCGAGGTATTCTTCTTCGTATTCCTGAATCTCTTCCAGCAGTTCGCGGCTAACGTAATCTTTAACCGATTCACAATAGGCAATGGCTTCTTTGAGGACTTCCAGCTGCTCGACAATCTGATCCAGATCGCACTGCAACATTTCGGCGGTATTTTCGCCAATGCGCAGACGATTCAGCTTCTGCAGATTAGGCAGACCTTCGAGAAATAAAATGCGTTCAATCAGTTTGTCGGCCTGTTTCATATCCTTGATGGATTTTTTGTAAGCCTTTTCATCCAGCTCAGAAAAACCCCAGTTTTTAAACATGCGGGCATGGAGAAAATACTGATTAATCGATGTGAGTTCGATGCTGAGAATCTGATTCAGATACTCGTTTACTTTGACGTCACCCTTCATGGCCGCGCTCCTTAAAAACTGAATAAACCAGTCTATGAATTAGCGCCGGGCTGCGCAAGCTTTAGGGCACTGAATGATTCAGAGGTGCCCTGGCCGTAAGAAGACAATATAAATGACTTCGATTATTACCTGCATTGGTAACAAGCGAACGGACGGCCACTGTGAGCTCAGTGGTCCGCCGGTTTGGTGCCGATATGGAAGCTGCCATCGGAGTGAAACTGTATAACCTGCGAGCGTTTTTTCCCTAACAGAAAAGGTTCGTCGTCGTAGAATAAAAAATTCTTCCAGTAACGGCGGAATATTTTCCAGCTGGTCTGCACCACATGCTCGGAGTGATAGCAGAAATACACCACCGTATTGTCGTCCCAGCTTAAATGCGCAGCAATCAGCTCAGGTAATTCATTGCTGTCACTGTCCCAGCATGTCTGCCAGTCGCCCTGCTCTGCCCAGACGCCATTACGTGCCGGCCAGTCATCACCCAGAAAGTGGCTGGCATGGGTCGCTTCTTTACTGATGTTCTGGCGCCAGAACTGCAAGGCTGCCACGGCAGTCAGCGGTTTGATATGTTCCAGATCTTCTGCAGCCACGGGTAACTCCCGATGGCGGAAAATCCAGCCTTGTTTGTAATCCGGCCAGGCAAGGTAATTCATACAGACTCACAGCGTAAAAGAGCCATAAGGGTAACATTTTCAACGGCAACTGCGGAATTGATCCGCGGGAATTATCGCATGACCACTGAGCGGCAGGGCTCAGCCAATAATGCGGTTACGGCCCAGCGATTTGGCACGGTACAGCGCTTTATCGGCACTCTGCACCAGATTTTTGATACTTTTTCCATGTTCAGGACAAGCCGCCAGACCCGCACTGACCGTCAGCGGGATACGACGGCCGGATGCTTTAAGGCTGGCATTTTCCAGTTGCTGGCGCAGCTCTTCACACACACTCAGACCAGCCGCAAGACTGGTATCCGGCATCAGCAACAGAAACTCCTCGCCTCCCCAGCGCATCAGAGTGTCACTCGCCCGCAGCCGTGAACGGAAGGTGTCAGATGCCAGTCGCAGTGCCCTGTCACCCACCTGATGTCCAAACTGGTCGTTGATGTTTTTAAAGGTATCCAGATCCAGTAAAGCAATCGTGAGCACGGTACGTTGCCGGATCGCCAGCTGTAACTGCTGTTCAAAGACCGCATAACCGGCACGGCGATTGAGCAGGCCGGTCAGTTCATCAATGGTCGCCAGTTCCCGCAACCGGACTTCCAGCTTTTTGTATTCATCAATATTGTGCACCATGCCCACCACCCGCAGTGCCCGGCCATTATCATCGCGGGCACAGACATAACCGCGGTCATGCACCCAGATATAGTCACCGTTGCGGGTTCGCAGACGGTATTCAATATCGTAAATATCCTGTTTACCGGAGACGTATTCTTCAGTGGCAACCAGAATACGTTCGGCATCCTCCGGATGCAGACTGTCTTGCCAGGTAAACAGGGTGTGCTGCACTTCGTAAGGGCCGTAACCCAGCATACGTTTAAGCTGAGGGGCATAAAACACGTCGTTGGTGGTCAGGTCCCAGTCCCAGATACCGTCCGAAGCTTCATTGAGTACAAACTGCATAATCGGCTCAAGATCATGCAGCGTTTTCTCGATTGCCTTGCGCTGGGTAATATCGCGGACCGATGACAACAGATATTCCGTACCATCCCAAACCACCACATGGCTGGAAACTTCTACCGGAAACTCACTGCCATCGGCGCGGATATGACGACCGGAAAAGACATAGTCAGGGTCTGAGCGGATTGCCTGTACGACCAGCTGCCAGTGAGCGAGGTCGCGGATATCCCGCTGCTGATCAAAGACCGTACGCTGCACCAGCTGCTCCCGGCTTAGCTTCTGCTGGCGGCCAGCTTCATCATTCACCGCCACAATTTCCGCCGTCTGCGGATTGACGATGTAAATGGCTTCTTTCAGCTGGTCGAATGCCTGCAGATAACCAAGCAGCTCCGGACCATATTCATGGCTCATATCAATACCTGTTCAGACGGTATTTCCGGCAGGACAATCCAAACCTTTGTCTCAAAGAATAGACCAATTGTGCCCCTGTACAGGAATGCCAGACATAAAAAAGGCCACTCAAGAGTGGCCTTCAGCAGCACCGTTTAAGGTATCAGTCCTTAAAGGTGTTTTTTGCGATAAAGCTTTGTACCGTTGCCAGATCAGCAGGCAGCACATTCAGGCGCTCTTCACGTTCCATCAGATCGGTCAGGTGATGCGGCAGTTTTGGCATATCGAAACCGGCACGCAGTACCGCTTCTTCAAACTTAACCGGATGCGCAGTTCCCAGAGTGATCATCGGAATGTTCTGGTTACGACGGCACTCGCGCGCAGCTTTCACGCCGATGGCGGTGTGCGGATCAAGCAGATATCCGGTTTCACCGAAGACTTCCTGCATAGTGGCGACAGTCATATCTTCACTGACTGCATAGCTGTCGAACAGTTCACGGGCTTTGGCCAGCTTATCTTCGTCCAGAGACACCACATCTTTTTTGGCGTTCATGCGTGCCATCAGATCAGCCAGTTTGGCACCGTCACGGTCATACAGATCGAACAGCAGACGCTCAAAGTTGCTGGATACCGCGATATCCATCGACGGCGTGATGGTGTGCTGCAGCGGATGTACTTCGTACTGATTCTTGCTCATCAGACGATGCAGAACATCGTTGCTGTTGGTGGCGATGATCAGCTGTTCAACCGGCAGGCCCATTTTCTTCGCCATGTAACCGGCGAAAATATCACCGAAGTTACCGGTTGGAACGGAATACGCCATCGGACGCAGCGGGCCACCCAGGTTCAGTGCGGAATAGAAGTAGTAAACGATCTGCGCCATGATGCGCGCCCAGTTGATGCTGTTTACGGCTACCAGTTTGCGCTCACCACGCAGGAACTGCTGGTCGCCAAAGCTGGCTTTAACCATGTCCTGCGCCTGATCGAAGTTACCTTCGATGGCGATATTGAAGATGTTGTCACCTTTAACCGTGGTCATCTGGCGACGCTGAACTTCAGACACCTTGCCGTGCGGGTGCAGAATAAAGATGTCGACGTTACGACAGGCTTTGGTGCCTTCAATCGCAGCAGAACCGGTATCGCCAGAGGTGGCCCCCATGATCACCACTTTCTCGTGGCGGCGTTCCAGCACGTAATCCAGCAGGCGACCCAGCAATTGCAGAGCAAAGTCTTTGAATGCCAGCGTCGGGCCGTGGAACAGTTCCAGTACGTATTCGTTGTGGTCAATCTGCTGCAGCGGAGCAACCGCTTTATGACCGAAGCCTGAATACACCTCATTCAGCATTTTCTGTAATGCGGCGGAATCCACACAGCCTTCCACGAACGGGTAAATCACCTTGTGTGCCAGTTCGGTGTACGGCAGGTCACGCCAGGATTCGATCTCTTCGAGGGAGAATTGCGGTACGTCTTTCGGCACATATAAGCCGCCGTCGGTGGCCAGGCCGGTCAGCAGTACGTCTTCAAAGGTCAGTTCCGGCGCATTACCGCGGGTAGAAATGTATTTCATCATGGGCGAAAGCCTGCGTGTCTTCCAAAGGTATGAAAAGGGGTGTGTAAAAAATGCGCGTAGTTTACATGGTTAAGGCCGCCGCTGCATCTTGCCTGCGGCCTGTTTACCGACAACGGCCGGCTACAGCTGCTCAAGCAGCTCCGGGCGGTAATCATCCACGCTCGGCGTCAGTCCCAGTCGCTCAATCTGCTTCTCCAGCTGGGCAATCTGAGTGTTCAGTTCATCCATGGTCAGCGTGTTGTCTTCCAGCTGGTGCAGATGCTTTGAACCGTGCAGGAAATAGTACTGGATGGTCACCGCCAGCGGGTTATCAGCCTCCAGCGCCGCATTCAGCTTTGCACTGGCCCGGTAAATCCGGTTCAGCGCCTGCTTCAGGCGCCAGACGTACATCACTTCAGTCAGTGCCGGATGATCTTTAAAGCGGTTAATCAGCACCGCAATCACGATGGCGGCGGTTGCCACACCCGCCGCATTGAGCCAGAAATTGGACTCTGCACCGCCCCACAGGGCGATATATAACGTTGAAAACCCCAGCGACAGAACCAGCAGCGTCGCGACCAGTGCCGCCTGAAAACGGTTCAGATGTTTTTTAAAGCGGGCCTTATCAATATTCTCAAGTTTCATGCTTACTCCTGCGACGACAGCGGACGAAAGAAATCGCCCAGCTCGCGGTATAAATCTTCGTTTAAAAAGCAGGACACATATTTGCCCTGTTTTTCGACCCGGATCAGTCCTGCATCCACCAGCGCTTTTACATGATGAGAGACGGTCGGCGCGCCAATGCTGAGTTTGCTGATAAAGTCGGCGACACCACAGCCAGCTACCGGGGCCGGTAAGCCCGTGCGGCTGTGCTCTGTTAAGGGCTGTTCCGCCTGATGATGACGCACAACTTCCAGGTACATCTGCAAACGGTTGGGATGAGCCAGTGCTTTAAAGGCATCGGCCAGCAGGTTCACCCCTTTATCGGTCAGTCGGCACATAGATTCACTGTGAACATCCGGAAAGTGGGCGGCAGTGTACTTCAGCCTCCGTCGTTTTAACACGATGGCAGGATAACACTTTGACAATGATCAAACTGTTTCTTAGCATCCGGTCAGTTCGACAATCGTCAAACTATAAACAGCCGCAAAACAAAAATAACCGTATCAGCCAACGGAGTTCTGCCATGCGCACCTTCCATAACAAAACCGCTCTGATTACCGGTGCCTCCAGTGGCATTGGCGAATCCTTTGCCCGCCAGCTGGCCGCCGCCGGTTGCCATCTGATTCTGGTGGCACGACGCGAAGACAAATTACTGGCGTTAAAACAGGAGCTGGAGCACAGCGCCGGCATCCGCGTGCAGGTGATCAGCCAGGATCTGGCTCAACCCGGCTCGGCCACAGAGCTGTTTAATAAAACCCAGACACTGCAGCTGCCCGTCGACCTGCTGATTAATAACGCCGGTTTTGCCCAGCATGGCTATCTGCTGGACGTGCCGATGCCGGTTCACAGCCAGATGATTCAGCTGATGGTCACCACCCTGACCGAGCTGACCTGGCTGTACGCCGCCGATATGAAACAACGCGGCGGCGGCCATATTCTGCTGGTGTCATCCCTGCTCGGCTTCTTACCCGGCCCGCAGTTTGCCAGCTACGCCGGCAGCAAAGCCTATGTACTCAACTTTGCCGAATCGCTGGCGCGGGAACTGCGCCCGCACAAAATTCACATCAGCGCTCTCTGCCCCGGCGGTACGGCCACCGAGTTTATGGATGTATCCGGACAGAAGATTGAAGGCCTGCGCACCCTCGCCATTATGAGCAGCGATTCAGTCGCACGCGCCGGTCTGAAAGGCGTGATAAAAGGCAGGGCCAGCGTTGTCCCCGGGCTGCTGTATAAAGCCTCGGTGTTTGGCATCCGCTTTATTCCGCGACAGCTGCAGGCCATTTTCGGCGAAGCGGCAACGCGCTAAGCGTTGCTGTTCTGCTGATCCAGCCATGCCTGAACGGCAGGGCCTGTGCCTATGGGCCAGGCCTTCAGCTTATTAATCGCAATGTGCTTATAGGCAGCCAGCTCGCTGGTATCCATCACGATTTCCCCTTCGGCGTGCACCTCATACACCAGCAACAGCTGGTTGGCCTGAGCGAAGGGGTAATGACCCAGAAAACGAACGGCGGTACTGCTGAGCCCCAACTCTTCTTTAATCTCGCGCACAATACCCTGCTCCGGCGTTTCACCAGACTCCACAAAACCACTGACCAGCGCCAGCATCCCCTCCGGCCAACCGACATTATTCACCAGCAGTACATGCTCTTGCGTCTCTGGCTGCGGACGGTGCAGAACAATTGCCGCAACCACCGGAACCGGGTTATTCCAGTGGATAAACCCACAGCCAATCCGCACGCAGACCCGTCGCTGATCCACCTTCCCGGGTTGCAACTCAGCCGCACAATGCGGGCAATAACGAAATTCCGGCATTCTGTTTTCTCCTGAAACATCAATGTAACGCTGCGATGAAATGCTGAAACGAAACGCAGCAAAACCGGCGCCACGCACATCCCACGTTTCCCCAGTTATAACTGCTTAAACCTGACAGCAACATGAACCGTTGCAAAAAGCAGTGGCTATCTGCCGACTTCTGGCACAAATGCCTCCTGCAAGCCTACCTACCAGTAGGTAGGCTAATCACTGTCGATACCAACAAACGCCCAGAGCGATGCCGCAATGACCACAAAATCTGCCAATGCCCGCCAGACCCGTCAGCAGCTGATTGATGTTGGCGCTGACCTGCTCTGCCGCCGTGGTTATACCGGCTTCAGCTATCAGGATCTGGCGCGCGAACTGGGCATCAGCAAACCCAGCGTGCATCACCACTTCGCACAGAAAGCCGACCTTGGCCTGGCACTGTGTGACTGGACCGAACAATGGCTGCGTGACGGTTTCGCGCACTTTGATCAGCATGGGCAAAATGCACCGGACAAACTGCAGCGTTATCTGCGCGCCGCCGCCAAACATACCTTTAACGAACACAAACAGTGCCCGCTCAGTGCCCTGCACAGCGATCTGGCACAACTGCCGGATGCCATGCGCGCACGCCTGAGTGACCTAAGCCGGCTCGAAGTGGATTGGGTTGCTGCGGTGTTCAGCCAGGGGCTGGCAGACGGCGAGCTGCAGGCTCCGGCCACCGCCAATGCTCAGGAACTGGCACAATTATTTATTTTTGCCTGCAAAGGCGCGCTGTATTACGCCCGCCTGTTAGGGCGTGAACACTTTGAGCAGAGCATGTCGCTGCTGCTGCAACAATGGCTGCCGGAGGCACAAGCGGCGCAATCACGCACAACCCTTTAACAATTTCCGACAGCCTTTTAACCATTTCCGAAACAGTAAAAAACAGCCAACAGGAATACCGATATGAGCAATGTCCACGGCGCCGTCAGCGCCCTGTTTGAACCCATCACCCTCGGCCCGCTGCAACTGAGCAACCGTATTGTTATGGCTCCGATGACCCGCACCTACTCGCCGGGCAACGTTCCCAATGAGCTGGTCGCCGCCTACTACGCCCGCCGCGCCGAAAATGAAGTGGGTCTGATCATTACCGAAGGCACCTGTGTTGGCCATAAAGCCGCTAACGGCTATCCGCGTGTTCCTTTTATTTATGGTGAAGACGCACTGGCCGGCTGGAAAAAAGTGGTCGATGCAGTACACGCCAAAGGCGGCAAAATCGCTCCACAGCTGTGGCACGTTGGCGCCATCCGTAAAGAAGGCGTGGAACCTGATCCGTCAGTACCGGGTTACAGCCCGTCCGGTCTGGTCAAAGCCGGTAAAGAAAATGGCGTAGCCATGAGCAAAGAAGATATTCAGGAAGTGATTGAAGCCTTCGCTCAGGCGGCTGAAGATTCCAAACGCATTGGCTTTGATGCGGTGGAAGTACACGGCGCCCACGGTTATTTAATCGACCAGTTCTTCTGGGAAGGCTCTAACCAGCGTACTGACGAATACGGCGGTGATCTGGTTGCCCGTACCCGTTTCGCCTGCGAAATTGTCTCTGCCATCCGCGACCGTGTTGGCCCGGATTTCCCGATTATTTTCCGTTTCTCCCAGTGGAAACAGCAGGATTACAGCGCCCGTCTGTGTGAAACCCCGGAAGAACTGGAAGCTTTCCTCAAGCCACTGATCGAAGCCGGTGTCGATATTTTCCATTGCTCAACCCGCCGTTTCTGGGAAAAAGAATTCGCAGGTTCCGACCTGAATCTGGCCGGTTGGACCAAAAAAATCACCGGTAAGCCGGTGATTACCGTCGGTTCTGTTGGCCTGAATGCCAGCTTTATTGATGAAGACAAACGCGACATGGTTGACGCCTCCGGTGTTGCCACCGCCTCCATCGATGAACTTGGCCAGCGCATGGCGGCCGGTGAGTTTGAACTGGTGGCCGTTGGCCGTGCACTGCTGCAGGACCCTGAGTGGGTACTGAAAGTCAAAGCAGGCCGCTATGACGAACTGGAAGACTACGATAAAAAATCGTTAATGCAGCTGGTGTAAATACCACGCAGATAACACAGAACGGGCCTGATCAGGGCCCGTTTTTATTTCTGTCCGTTAATACGGGCAATAAAAACGCTTTTATATTTCCCCGCCAGCAACAGAGTAGGCATTTCCGCAACCATCTGGCATGCTGCTGTTTTTATCCATCCGGATTCCCGCAATATGCCTGCTTCTCATACCAGCTGCCTCTGTGGTGCAGTAAAAATAACCGCAACCAATATCAACCCTAAATTTACGGTATGCCACTGCCAATCCTGCCGCACCTGGGGAGGCGCGCCTTTCTTTGCTGTTCAGTGTGGTACAGAGGTTACATTCGAAGGCGAAGACAATGTGAAAATGTACCAGTCATCCGCCTGGGCATCTCGCGGATTCTGCAGCGAATGCGGCACTCACTTGTTTTATAAATTAAAAGAAAGCGGTGAATACAACATGCCCGTTGGCCTGTTTCCAAAGCTGGAAGGGTTGAAAATGGTGATGCAATATTTCAGTGATGCCCGGCCTGATTACTACTGTTTTTCAAATGAAACTCAGGAAATGACAACCGCTGAAATCATGGCGTTTTTTGCTGAAAAAATGTAACCGAACCACCAGTAACCAGCTCAGCAGCAATCCGCCCCCTGCGCCATCCTGCGCGTTGCTGACACAGCCAACCATCAGGCAGTGTCAGCATTGACCAGCGGCCGAAGCCCCGGCATAGTTCAGCCAACTTTTCAGGCTGTACGCAGGACGCTTTATGAACTGGATATTCAACAACCTCTTCAGCATTATTCTGGCCATTATTATTATCAGCCTGGGCTGGAAACTATGGCGTAAAATCGCCATTAAATTGCGTGCCCGGCATATACAGAATTATGCCTTTCCCGGCACCTTAAAACGCAAGGTGGCACAGCGCTACCCCCATCTGGACGAAGCTCAGTTGGCGCTGGTGATCGACGGATTACGTGAATATTTTCAGATCTGTAATATCGCCGGACGCAAACCCGTTGCCATGCCCTCGCAGGTGGTCGACCTCGCCTGGCATGAATTTATTCTGTTCACCCGAAAATATCAGGAATTCTGCCGTTCCGCTTTTGGCCGTTTTCTGCACCACACACCGGCCGAAGCCATGAGCACGCCAACCACCGCCGCCAACGGCATTAAACGCGCCTGGCGTATTGCCTGCGCCCGGGAATGGCTGTCAGCCAAACAGCCCAGCAAACTGCCGTTACTGTTTGCGCTTGATGCCCAGCTGAATATTGACGACGGATTTTTTTACCAGCTCAACTGTCAGATGGCAGCAACAGGCCCAAACAAGAAAACACAACACGACACAACGCCTTACTGTGCCAGCCATATTGGCTGCGCTTCCGGTTGCTCCGGCAGTGGCGGCTGTAGCGGCAGTTGCTCATCGGGCTCCGACAGTGGCTGCAGCAGCGGCTGTGGAGGAGATTAAACGAGAGTGATCAAACACTCACAATCACAACAAAGGATTCAAGCATGTTAACGGATACAACCGGGCTGTTTTTATCGCTGATTTTTGGCTCCATCGGTTTTGGTTATTTTATTTACGGTAAGCGCCAAAGCCATAAAATCGCACTGTGGAGCGGCGTTGCCCTGATGATTTACCCCTACTTTGTATCTAATCACTACGCCATGGTGATGACCGGAGTTGGCCTGATGCTGGTGCCCAGGTTTTTACGTCTGGACTAACCTCAGCACTCATACTGTCCAGCAATGCTGCGCTCATAATACAGATGCAACCCAGCCAGCCCCATACACTCAACTGCGCTTCTCCCAGCCACCAGGCCGTTAATACCGCGGTGACCAGTTCCATAATAATAATCAGCGACGAGCGGCTGGCAGGTAAATGACTGACTCCCCATTGCGACCCGAAAGACACCGCCAGAAGCCAGGTTGCACCGTACAGCATGGCCAGCCAAACGGCGCTTGCCGATACCTGCAACAGCTGATCGGCATTAACTGTACCTGCCTGCCAAAGCCAGCTCAGCAACATAAAAAATGCGGCTCCCAGCAACATACTTTCTGCTTTTAATACCAGCGCAACCTGCTGCCCTTTACGGAATAAAATATTATTCGCTGCATAGGTAAAGCCGGCAATCAGCCCCAGAGTATCGCCTGTTCCCCAGGGCGTTTTCAGTAAAGCCGCCTGCCAGTCGCTACCCGGCTGAATACCCGCAACCAGCACCACCCCCAGCAAAGCCAGTATAATCATCAGCGCTTTGCCGGCACTGACGGTCTCATGCAGAAATAATCGTCCAAGCAAGGTGCTCCACACAGGTAGCAGATAAAACAGCACCATCACCCGCACCACATTGCCTTCCAGCAGCGCCAGCGAAAAACTGGCATTGGCCAGACCACCGACCAGAAATATTCCTGCTAACAACGCTTTATTCTGCTGCCAGTGCGCCAGTACCCTGTGCCACTGACGCCACAGGATCACCGTGGTCAGAACACTGGCCACACTGTACGCCATTAGCAGCAGTAATGAATGACTGATTCCGGCGCTTTCAATAGCGTTCAGCGGTATCCAGGCACTGCCCCAGAGAACCGACGCCAGAAACAGCACCGCCGCAGGATTCAGAAATTCACGCATACATACTCCCCGAAGCACCAAAACAAAACATGCGGATAAAAACTGCCCTTAAATGCGGCATAATTTTCTGTTTCAGATTTATTGATACGTTTCTCGCCCGACAATTTAGGGCATTTCTGTATGCCCTGTGCGCAAAAATCATTCATTTCTGTGCTTTGTAAGAATTGGCACACCATTCGCAAATACCGTAGAGATGCGAAAACAATGGGGTGTTCTGCATCGCTCGCGGAATTGCTACACTGAGTTCCGTTAATAGGTCGCTAGGGTTCCGGTTTGTGTTGTTAAACACGAACGACTGGTCCGAGAGCAACCGACCTCAGCCGCGTGCGGGGGTTACACGGAGGGATAAAAGCCCGGGAGATCACTGGAACATTCGCTCAGGCCAGCCTGTGCAATGCCCCTTGTATCCGCTCCGTTAACCCGAACAGGAGTGCGCTTATGCGCCGGCTGATTAATCAGAGAATTTCCCGCCCACTGGCTTTTTTTCTGGGCGCCCTGCCCTTTATTATCGCCATCCTGCTCTATATGGCAGCCTCAACCGAGCGCCTGAGCGACAATCCGAACGACAAATTACTGCCCGCCTTCAGCACCATGGGCGACACGCTGCTGCGCATGGCGACCGAAGAAAATAAACGCAGCGGCGATATTCTGCTCTGGGTCGATACCCTCGCCAGCCTTGAACGTCTGGCCATGGGCGTTGGTATCAGCGCAACGATTGCTCTGCTGTTTGGTTTAACACTGGGCGCCCTGCCGCTGCTGCGCGCAAATTTATCACCCTTTACCACCGCCATCTCGATGGTGCCGCCCATGGCCCTGCTGCCGGTACTGTTTATTGTTTTCGGCCTCGGTGAAGTATCGAAAGTAGTGCTGATTGTGATTGGTATCACGCCGTATTTAATCCGCGAATTACAAAGCCGCGTGTCGGAACTGCCGACCGAACAGTGGATTAAGGCACAGACTCTGGGCGCCAACAGCTGGCAATTAATGTTGCGCATGGTGCTGCCGCAAATGCTGCCACGCCTGGTCGATGCGCTGCGCCTGTCGATGGGTGCTGCCTGGTTATTTTTAATTGCCGCCGAGGCCATCGCCTCAACCGAAGGGCTTGGCTACCGGATTTTTCTGGTACGCCGTTATATGGCAATGGACGTCATCCTGCCTTATGTGGTGTGGATCAGCCTGCTGGCAATTATTTCTGATCAGTTACTGAAGCAACTGAATCGCAAATTATTCCCTTGGTATCAGCCGCAATAAATGCACTGATCTTCAGACGCAGGATAACCATAAGGTGGAATATGTATGAGTTTTATCGAATTTAAAAAAGTCAGCAAAACCTACGGCGATCAGCCGGTGCTGGACAATATCAATCTGAGCGTTAAAAAAGGCGAATTTGTGACCATGGTCGGAGCATCCGGCTGCGGCAAATCGACCTTTCTGAAAATGCTCTCCGGTCAGGAAAGCGCCAGCAAAGGCCAGTGTCTGCTGGATGGTCAGCCATTAACCGACGAGCCCAGTGTCGACCGCGGTATTGTGTTCCAGAAATACTCGGTATTCCCCCATCTGAGCGTGCTGGACAATGTCATTCTCGGGCTGGAATTTGCCCAGAGTAAATTGCTGGCCCGCCTGTTTGGTAAAGCCCGCGCTCAGGCCAGAGAAAAAGCCATGAATCTGTTGCAGCGGGTAGGACTGCACAGCGCCGCCAATAAGTATCCACATGAACTTTCCGGTGGTATGCAGCAGCGTCTGGCCATTGCTCAGGCATTAATTAAAGAGCCAAAAATCCTGCTGCTGGATGAGCCCTTCGGCGCCCTTGATCCGGGTATCCGTGCCGATATGCACCAGTTAATTCTGGATTTATGGCAGCAGACCGGCACCACTATTTTTATGGTCACCCACGATATTGGTGAGGGCTTTTATCTCGGCAGCCGTTTATTGGTATTCGATAAAGTCCGCCACGACCCTATGGCTCCCAATGCCTGGGGGGCGACCATTACCTACGATTTAAAACTGAACCAGGCCAATCATGGCCAGCTGGCCAAAAGCGGCGACAGCGCTCAGGAACATTCTTTATACAACGATATTCAGCACTCCGTTCATGCCACAGCCCGTGTGCAGGACGAGGCAGGCCCAAGCATTGGAATAAGTACCGGAGTAGGTGCCTGAATAGGCGCCTGAAGGAGAACATATGACTCAGTTAAGCAAAAAACATCAGCAATTTTATCAGGGCGAGGCCGTTTATCAGGATACGCTGGGAGGCGGCTGCCACTGGTCGATGCGGGTAAAAAAAGGCACGGTCATCACCTTTACCGACCTGCACGGCGGCGCCAATCTTGGTCTGTTAATGTTTAACCCATACGACCTGCTGGAAAAGTACAACGCACCGGATACCTTAAAATGCCAGCATACCTTCAAGCTGACTCAGGGCCACTGTCTGTATTCCGATATGGGCCGTATTTTTGCCTCTGTTGTGGCCGATGACTGCGGCTGGCACGACACCGTCTGCGGCAATATTAATAAAGCCATGGTGGCAGAAAAATGGGGCATTAAAACCTATCAGGAAGCCCGTAATGGCTGGACACAGAACGGCTATGACAGCTTTCTGGTGGAATTCGCCAAATACGGTCTGTCACGCAAAGATATGGCCGCCAACCTCAATCTGTTCAGTCAGGTGCAGACCGATGATCTGGGTAATATGCGCTACATCGGCGATGCATCAAAGGCCGGCAATGCCATCACTTTACGTTTCGAAATGGACACCCTGCTGATCATGCACACCTGTCCGCATCCGTTAAGCAATGCCGCCGAATATCCTGTGCGGCCGGTGCATTACCATCTGGGCAGAGCCGCCGTCGTTGCCGGTGATGATGAGTGTAAAAATCACTGCGCAGAAAATCAGCGCGGTTTTCACAACAATTTTCTCTATAACTTCTGCGAAGCCTGAGGAGCCGTACCATGATTAAAGCAAGCACACTGCAGCCCCAGGATGCCAGTTTCCGCCAGACAGTACTGGCCGGTGACTATTTTATTCACCGCATCGAAGCCGGTCAGACCCTGCGTATTCTCGATCTGGAAGGTAATCAGGCCGCCGATACGCTGTTTTATAATGCCGATGATCCCAGTGAACGCTACAGCGCCACCGATACCATCCGCGCCCAGGGTAATGTGTATCTGACGGCAGGCTCGGTATTAATGACTAACGAAAACCGTCCGCTGCTGGAAATTGTCGCCGACACCTGTGGCCGGCATGACACCTTAGGCGGTGCCTGCGCCACCGAATCGAATACCGTGCGCTACAGTCTGGAAAAAAAGTGCATGCACGCCTGCCGTGACAGCTGGATGCTGGCTATTAACGAGCATGAAGAATACGGGCTGGATAAAGCCGATATTACCCACAATATTAATTTCTTTATGAATGTACCGGTCACCGCTGAAGGCGGACTGACCTTTGCCGATGGCATTTCCGATGCCGGCAAATATGTCGAGCTGAAAGCCCTGATGAACACCATCGTGCTGATATCCAACTGCCCGCAGCTGAACAACCCCTGCAATGCCTATAACCCGACACCGATTGAAGTGATTGTCTGGTAA
>NZ_DDCJ01000101.1:0-6646 GCF_002335285.1 Thalassolituus sp. UBA2009 | reverse complement strand
TAAAATCGACAACACCGTCAAAACACTCTGCAGCCCACGCCCTTCGGGGCTTGCTGAAAAAATCCAGCTCGATGTTGCCACGTTTTGGCGTAACCCGTTATGCCTTCAACGTGGCGCCTTGATCTGAACTTTTTCAGTAAGCCGAAGCGGGCACTGAATTATTCAGAGGTGCCTTAAGCCGCCGGACGACCGGCAGGCTTCAGTATTTATGCAGGACGACCTGCCTCTTGTGCAACAACATACGTGAAGTGAAACAAGACATTTAAGAATGAGGCAAGACCATGTTTAAAAAAGTCTTAATCGCCAACCGTGGCGCCATTGCCAGCCGTATTATCCGCACCCTGAAAAAAATGAATATTCAGGCGGTTGCGGTTTACCATCAGGCCGACCAGCATTCGTTGCATGTCCAGCAGGCCGATGAGGCTTTCTGCTTGGGTGATGGCACGGTCGCGGATACTTACCTGAATCAGGATAAAATCCTGCAGATTGCCAAAGACTGCGGTGCTGAAGCCATTCACCCCGGTTATGGTTTTTTAAGCGAAAATACCGGCTTCTCCCATGCCTGTGATCAGGCTGGCGTGGTCTTTCTTGGCCCCAGCGCCGCACAAATGGATGCCTTTGGTTTAAAACATTCAGCGCGTGCACTGGCGCAGGACAATAAGGTTCCGCTGCTGCCGGGCACCGAACTGCTGACCGATATTCACAGCGCCATCATTGAGGCCGGGCGTATTGGTTATCCGGTGATGCTCAAAAGCACCGCCGGTGGTGGCGGTATTGGTATGCAACTGTGTTACAGCGAGGCCGAACTGCAACAGGCGTTTGCTTCGGTGAAACGCTTAAGCGCCAATAACTTTGCCAACGATGGCGTATTTATCGAAAAATTTGTCGAAAAAGCCCGCCATATCGAAGTACAGATTTTTGGTGACGGTAAGGGCCAGGTGCTGGCACTTGGCGAGCGCGATTGCTCCATTCAGCGCCGCAATCAGAAGGTGCTGGAAGAAACACCGGCACCGGGTTTAACCACCCAGCAGCGGGAGGCATTACACACCACCGCAGCGCGTCTGGGTCGCTCGGTCAATTACCGCAGTGCCGGTACGGTCGAATTTATTTACGATGCAGATTCCGGCGAATTTTATTTCCTCGAAGTGAATACCCGCTTACAGGTTGAGCACGGCGTTACCGAAGAAGTCTACGGTATTGATCTGGTGGAATGGATGGTGCGCCTCGGTGCCGGTGAAACGCTGCCACTGACAGAACATTTCACACCCAAAGGCCACAGCATTCAGGCACGGATTTATGCCGAAGATCCGGCACAGGATTTTCAGCCCTGCGCCGGCTTATTAAGCAATGTCCGCTGGCCACAACAACTCTTGTTGCAATCTCAGTCTGATAAGGCCTCAGGCTGGCCATCACTGCGTATTGATACCTGGGTAGAAAGCGGCTCAGAAGTACCGGCTCTGTTCGATCCTATGTTGGCCAAAGTGATTGCCACCGCCGCCAACCGCGATCAGGCGCTGGCAACCCTGGCAGAAGCGCTGGCCGACACAGAATTGTACGGACTGGAATGCAACCGCCGTTATCTGCTCGATATTCTTAAGGATAAGCGCGTACAAGCCGGTGACGTGTACACCCAGTTATTAAAAACCCTGCAACACCAGCCCACCAGCGTGCAGGTATTAACCGCCGGAACACAAACCACCCTTCAGGATTTACCCGCGCGCATTGGCTATTGGGATATTGGCGTGCCACCGTCAGGCCCGTTCGATGGCTATTCTTTTGCTCTGGGCAACCGCTTACTCGGCAATGCAGAGCAGGCCGCGGGTCTGGAAATTACCTTAAAAGGCCCGGTGCTTAAATTTAACGCACCGACAAGGATATTACTGGCCGGTGCGGCCACCAGCGCCAGCCTGACCCGCGCGGGCCTGAACCATAACAGTACAACCAATGATATTGAATTCTGGCAGGTCATTGATATTAATGCCGGCGATATTCTCGACTGCGGCAGTGTTGGCAGTGCTGGAGCACGTGCTTATTGTTTAATTGCCGGTGGTTTTAACTGTCCGGATTATCTGGGCTCAAAATCCACCTTTACGCTTGGTCAGTTTGGCGGCCATAACGGTCGCGCATTATTACCGGGCGATGTGTTGCATTTTTCCGCAGATAATAAAGCAGAACCTGCAACCCTTAACGATCCGGCTTTGTTGCCCACGATTGCCAATGAATGGGAATTACGGGTTATTTACGGCCCACACGGTGCACCTGAATTTTTTACCGACAGCGATATTGAACGCTTCTTTGCCCACACCTGGGAAGTGCACTACAACTCCAGCCGCACCGGTGTGCGCCTGATTGGCCCCAAACCGGAATGGGCACGGGAAGATGGTGGTGAAGCCGGGTTACACCCATCCAATATCCACGACAATGCCTACGCCATTGGTACCGTCGATTTTACCGGTGATATGCCGGTGATTTTAGGGCCGGACGGCCCGAGTCTGGGCGGCTTTGTCTGCCCGGCCACGGTGATCACCGCCGATTTATGGAAACTCGGTCAGTTAAAAGCCGGTGATAAAATCCGCTTTCTGCCGGTCAGCCAGCAAACCGCGGTGGCCTTAAACCGCGCACAGCAAAACAGCCTGACGACACTGAGGGCAGAAGATTGTACGGTTGAGCGCTGGTTACCGGACAGCCCGATTGTGCACAGCATCGCTTATACCGGTCAGGCAGACTCACACCCGACCGGTGTCGTTTATCGCCCCAGTGGCGACCAGTATTTACTGGTGGAATACGGCCCGCTGCAGCTGGATATCCGCTTGCGCTTCCGTGTTCATGCCTTAATGCAGTATTTAAACACACAGAATATTACCGGCCTGTGGGAGCTGACACCGGGCATCCGCTCGCTACAGCTGCACTACGATTCCAGCCGCTTAAGTCAGCAGGAATTACTGCAGATATTAATTGCCGCCGAAGATCAGCTGGGCGATTTGCAGGATGCCGAAGTGCCGTCGCGCATTGTTCACCTGCCACTGTCGTGGAACGACGAAGCCTGCCAGCTGGCGGTGAATAAATACATGCAATCGGTACGGGCTGATGCACCCTGGTGCCCGGATAATATTGAATTTATCCGCCGCATTAATGGCCTGAATTCCATTGATGAAGTGAAAGACATTGTCTTTAACGCCAGTTATCTGGTGATGGGCTTAGGCGATGTGTATTTAGGTGCTCCGGTGGCAACACCCATGGACCCGCGCCACCGCCTGGTCACCACCAAATATAATCCGGCGCGTACCTGGACGGCGGAAAACTCCGTCGGTATTGGCGGTGCTTATATGTGTATTTACGGTATGGAAGGTCCGGGCGGTTATCAGTTTGTTGGCCGTACTCTGCAGATGTGGAACCGCTATAAAACCACCCGCGAATTTACCCAGCCCTGGCTGCTGCGCTTTTTCGATCAGGTGCGTTTTTACGAGGTCAGCCACGACGAGTTAATGACAATCCGCCAACAGTTTCCCCATGGCCAGTATCCAATAAAAATCGAAGAAACCCGCTTTAATCTGGCGGAATACGAACGCTTTTTGCAGGAACAGGGCACAGGTATTTCAGCCTTCCAGCAGGAACGGCAAAAAGCCTTTCAGGCAGAACTTGAGGAATGGAAAGCCTCAGGAAAATTCCATTACGACAGCGAACCTTCGGTGCTGGAAGAAAGCGATGAGCGCCCGCTGGCAGACGGTGAATTCAGCATCGACAGCCATGTATCCGGCAACGTCTGGCAATGTCTGGTTAAACCCGGCGATCAGGTCAGCGCCGGTCAGCCTCTGGTGGTGCTGGAATCCATGAAGATGGAAATTGAAGTCAGCAGCCATCAGAGCGGTACCGTGGTGGAAGTGCTGCGCACAACCGGCCAGAGCGTCAGTCCGGGCAAAGCCCTGGTCATTCTGCAAACAGCCGGTAACGGGGAGTAATTACTCCCCACTCCTCTGTGGCTGGTACTGGTAATGCCCTGATCATTCTGCAAACAGCCGGTAACGGGGAGTAATCACTCCCCACTTTTCTGTGGCAGGTAATGGTAATGCCCTGGTCATTCTGCAAACAGCCGGTAACGGGGGGTAATCACTCCCCACTCCTCTGTGGCAGATACTGGTAATGCCCGCTAATCCGGTAACGGAATAACATATCCTCCAGCACCGGACCGGCGCCGATGTTATGCACGATTAACGGCCTGCCGGAGCCCGGCGCATAGCGATCGCTGACCACGCCAATATGCGGCAGGTTGCCCGGCAGCATCCAGGTGACCAGATCCCCCGGCTGATAATCGGCCGGGTTATCACTGACGGCTAATGTCTGGCCATTACGCTGAAAAAACGCCTGTAAATTCGGCACACGGCGATGGTCAATATTGGTATCGGTACGGGTCATACCCCAGATACGGCGCGATGGATAAGCGGCAAAATCAGCCACCATATCTTCGTGCACCCGTTGCTGTAAATCGATACCCAGAGCGCGGTAGCTGCGGATCACCACATCGGTGCACACACCAATGTCTGGCGCCACATCACCATTGGGATAGGCAATTTTCTGGTAAGCGCCGTCATAGCGCACCTGCAGAGTCGTACGCTGCAATGCCGCGGCCACCAGCTCCTGACGGAAAGCCGCGGCGCTGCCCTCCCCGGCATTAACCTGCACTGTGGCCAGTATAAAGACCAGCAGCGTTACGCCGGGCAACCATTTCAATGTCTGCATCCTGTTCATACCCTGAGATTCCTTTCGTTAATGGTCAGCGGATATCTGAGCATCATAAGGCATAACCCTAGCCTTACCCGCATCCGGATTGACCAGAATTCCCGCCGTTAGTGCCAACAGCAATAAACGCCAGACCTCGGTTTCAACCAGCAATCTGTGCATATTGATCATTGCTCTGTTATTCCGGGTTTGCCATCATGCCCGCCATACTGAACCGATGAGATCTTCCCTATGTATCAGGACATTACCTACAGTCTGGAAAACGGCATTGCCGTGATTACTCTGAACCGCCCGAAGGTACTGAACGCCATCCGCGTACAGACTTACAAAGATGTTATCGCCGCCCTGCTCGACAGCGATGCCAACGATGAGGTTAAAGTCATCGTGATGACCGGTGCCGAAGGCCGTTTTACCGCCGGTAACGATCTGGCCGACCTGCTGCCAGGCGGCGATCTGCCTGCCGTTCAGGAAGGTGTTGCCGGCATTTTTGATGCCTTCGCCGGTCTGCAAAAGCCCCTGATTATGGCGCAGGAAGGTGTGGCCATCGGTATTGGCGCCAACATGCTGCTGCATGCCGATATCGCTTACGCCGGTAACAGCATCCGTTACAGCCTGCCATTTGCCAAAATCGGTGTAACGTCTGAAGGTGCCTGCTCGGTACTGCTGTCTGAAGCCATTGGTCCTAAGCGTGCGGCAGAACTGCTGTACACCGGCCGTTTCTTCACCGCCGCCGAAGCCGAAAAATGGGGCCTGTTAACCGCCGCTGTGGAAGACGGTAAAGCACTGGAAACAGCGATGGCCACCGCCAATGAATTACTGAAAAATTCTCAGGATTCTATCCGCGCCATTAAAAAGCTGGGTCGCGCCGAAGGCCACCGTGAGCGTGTTAATAAAGCCGTTAAACTGGAGATGGAATTATTCTCCGGCCTGCTCGGCACACCAGAAACTCAGGCTCGTATTAATCACGTGCTGAAAGGCGGTAAATAAGTTCAGTACTTTTAAAGCACCACTGAATAAATAATTCACCGGTGCTTTAACACTGAACCTGTTTAAGACGTTCAATAAAAAACCGCCGGTTGCGAACAACCGGCGGTTTTTTATTTTAAGGCAGGCACTATATCCCCGCTTGAGCACAATAGAGCACAACAGAGCACACTATGAATAAAACGTCGCGCTGACCGCGATCAGGATATTGATTTTCCTGGCATCAGAATCCAGATAAGTACCATAATCGGCAGGTTTTTAACCACCGGCGCAAACGGATGCCACCAGAACTCAGGAGCAATAACCGACAGCAGTACGCTATAAACCGCAATAGTGATCAGCTGTATCTGAAAACACAGACGTTGCGCCCAGGGCAGTAACAGCCATAGTCCTAAAAGCGCATCTACAATACTGCCACCATAGAGCAGCCAGGGAGCCAGAGCATCGGCTACGCCACCCTGCTGTAAGATCACCAGACCAATATCCTGCGCCGTCGCGACCGACACCAGCGCCGTAATGAGCCAAAGCAGGCTCAGCGTCCAGCGACCGAACGTTTGCTGTAATGCCGTCATATTACCGCCAGAGGCTTGGCCACCATCAACAAGAAAAGCACCAGCATTGCAGCGAATGCCGGTATTCCCAATACAATCCAGAGTCGCATCAGACGTTTAAAGCGTGCGCTTAAAAAACCATTTTCCATACAGGCTTCGCGGTGTAACTGATACTGAATCCAGACCACCGGCAGCCAGCAGCAACCAATCAATATAAACAGCGCAGCGACCGTCAGAAACCACGGCGAGGTAAAACTGACATTCAGCAGAGACATCAACCACACACCGGAGATCAGCTGCACTAAAACCGCCGGAGCGGTAAACAACCAATCCGCCAGAATAACGATCCTGCTGACATTACGGATTGTTTCCTG
>NZ_DDCJ01000159.1:9041-10184 GCF_002335285.1 Thalassolituus sp. UBA2009 | reverse complement strand
ATTGATCAGTTTGAAGCCTTTAATATTATCACGCCTTATGTCGTGGTGCCGGTCAGCAACTTTATGCAGCGTAACGCCGTGCCGAAATCGGGCGATATTGTGCGTATTGATGGTAAGCGCCGCTATCGCTTAACCGCCAACGTCACCGAAGGCGTGAACGCAACGGAAAAGATCCAGCAGCTCAGTGAAAAAATCAAAGACCTCGACTGGCGTGGTGCCGGTGTCGAGCCCCGCTTCCGTGGCGACTTTGAGCAAATGGGCGAAACCGGTGCCTTCCTCGGCAAGGCCTTCGGAATTGCCCTGTTCCTGATGGCTACCATTCTGGTGACTCAGTTCAACAGCTTCTATCAGGCCGGTCTGATTATGAGTGCCATCATTCTGTCCATTGTTGGTGTACTGATTGGTCTGATGATCCGCGGTGAGCCATTTGGCATTGTGATGAGCGGCGTCGGTGTAATTGCCCTGGCCGGTATTGTGGTGAACAACAATATCGTTCTGATCGACACCTACAACGTGCTTATACGTCAGGGACTCGACCCGGTTGATGCCGCTCTGCGTACCGGTGCCCAGCGCCTGCGTCCGGTATTACTGACGGCGGTTACCACCGTTATTGGTCTGCTGCCGATGGTGATGCAGTGGAATATCGACCTGCTCAACCAGCACTTTACGGTAGGCGCGCCGTCGTCACAGTGGTGGACGCAGCTGTCGACGGCCATTGCCGGTGGCCTGACCTTTGCCACGGTACTGACGCTGATTCTGACGCCCTGTTTACTGGTTCTGGGGGAAAAACGTCATCTGCAGGCACGGCAAATGCCTGTCGTCAGTGAAAGCAGTACTCAACCCTCAGCCTGATCAGGCATTATACAATCGGCTGGTGTCTTTCCGGACACCGGCCGATTTTTTGAAGAATTTCCGCAAGTTACTGAAAAAAATCAAAAAAATCTCAGAAATAGCGTTGACATAAAGATCCGCGTGAGTAGAATGCCCACTCACTTTGCAGGGGGTGATTAGCTCAGCTGGGAGAGCATCTGCCTTACAAGCAGAGGGTCGGCGGTTCGATCCCGTCATCACCCACCAAAGCTGCACAAGTGAATGATCCGTAAGGGTCGTATGAAAATATGGACTGGTAGTTCAGTTGGTTAG
>NZ_DDCJ01000159.1:8646-8807 GCF_002335285.1 Thalassolituus sp. UBA2009 | reverse complement strand
GAGTCCCGTCCAGTCCGCCATTTTTCATACAGAATTTGGGTGATTAGCTCAGCTGGGAGAGCATCTGCCTTACAAGCAGAGGGTCGGCGGTTCGATCCCGTCATCACCCACCATCATTCCTCTGGAATGATACAGAGTGGACTGGTAGTTCAGTTGGTTAG
>NZ_DDCJ01000159.1:0-8419 GCF_002335285.1 Thalassolituus sp. UBA2009 | reverse complement strand
CGAGTCCCGTCCAGTCCGCCATTTCATTACCCTGACAGGTAATGATTGCAGTTAAGTGACAAAATTTAGTGACACATTTGGGTGATTAGCTCAGCTGGGAGAGCATCTGCCTTACAAGCAGAGGGTCGGCGGTTCGATCCCGTCATCACCCACCATCATTCTTAAAGAACGGTCTTTAAGATTGGTATCAGCGGACTGGTAGTTCAGTTGGTTAGAATACCGGCCTGTCACGCCGGGGGTCGCGGGTTCGAGTCCCGTCCAGTCCGCCATTTTAAAAACGTTTTACTTTAGCTGTACCAACCAATCGTTCGCTCTGGCGCACTCTTGGTATTGAAAGATCCTCCGATTTCCTCTGCTCGATTCGCACGTATCCTTCCTGATCTGCCTTTCTTAGTAATCATCGGTTTTCATCTTGCTGTAACAGTACAGAATTAACTTACGCCTGCCTTAGCGCTGAATGATCTGAGCACAGGAACTTTAAGAGAGATTCATGCTCTGAAGAAGCGCTGACAGTTGTACGTTCTGGCACAGGGTGTGCTTAACGTAAAACAACCACAACAATAATCCTGAACATGGAGGTAGTTATGTCTGACTACATCGAAGATCTTCTGGAAGTCGGTTTTGACGACTACGAAGACGACGTGGACGACGCGGTAGAGATGTAAGCTCTGCCCGACCGTTCGCGGAAACGCCCTGGCGCCTCGCCAGTCCAGCGTTTAAATGCCCGCTGAAATGCCGTCGCTGATCCGAAGCCTAATACATAGGCTATTTCACCCAGAGTCAGCGACGTATCCCGCACATAGCTCACTGCAAGATCCCGCCGCGTATCATTTAATACCTGCTGAAAACTGCACCCTTCATCGGTTAAACGCCGCCTGACCGTCCAGGGCGCCATATTCAGCCGCTGTGCGACTTGCTCAAGGGTTGGCGTCTGACCGTTTAACAGCGGACCAATGGCACGCTCTGTCAGCTCACGGAAAGTTAAACCGAGACGCACCCGTTCCAGCTCGCGGTCCGCCAGCTGCTTTAATGCCGAATACGTCGATGCACAACGCTGCTGAACCGGTAAATCCAGTGCCCAGTCATGCAGCACAACCGCATTACGCTCTGCACCAAAATGAACCTCACACTGAAAAATATCGCTGTAACGCTCCCGATAAGCCGGTGCTGAGAATTCAAATTCAACCCGTGCCAGCAGGTCATGACGACCACTGAGCAGTTGCATAAAGCGGTTCCAGCCTGACAATACCGAATCAACGACAAACAGGTTGTATTCGTTATACGGACTGATGGAATAAAACTGCGCAACGCCCCTGCCCTTTTCCAGCAGAAACTGCGAACGGCCACGGGCGTTAAAGCTCGACAATAATTCATACTCGGTCAGCGCCCTGCAGGCACTGCGGATATCCGCGGCACTCTGTGCCAGCAAACCCGCCAGGCCCATCGCCGGAGGTGATGTCAGACGGCCCATCTCCAGTCCCAGCCAGGGCATTGAAAATTCCTGAATACAGGCATGCCCCATACGCATAAAACGCGGAATGCTGATACGTGCATCCGGTGATGCCAGCTTTATCTCATCCAGCTGATACTGAGCCAATACAGCCTGAGGCCGGGCACCGGTTACTTCCACCGCACGCGCCATCAACTCCACATAAGCCACCGAAATATCACCGAGTCTCATCGTCTTTTTCTGTTATTAAAATAAAAAAGCATTATCACTGGCCCTGCTGCTGCACGCAAAGCCTGCAGTAGCATAAAACGCAGACATAAAAAAACCTGCCAAAGCAGGTTTCAGAAGCAGGCAAAGGATCAGGCATCAAACCCGCCATCCTGTTGTTTCACGGAGGTCTCAGCAGGCTGATATTCCTGCTCATTCTCAGCGACCTGTGGTTCATAAAAATCCAGCAGAAAACGATAAGACAGCGACAGCATCACCAGCGAAATCAGACTGGTAATATAAGTACCGAACGCTGCCACATAGCTCAGTACAGAGTGATCCAGCATAAATAAGGCTAAAAAAGGCGACGCCAGAGCAATGGGCACAATAAATACCACCAACACAAGACGCGAGCCATTACCCTCACTTAATGACCAGGCGCGTTTAAGATCACTTTTCTGCCCCAGAGCCAGCTCCGGTAAAGTAATCGAAAGCCGCGACCAGATATAAAGCGCTGGCAGAATGCCGGCCACTGCCCCTAACCAGGCTTCCTCCTGACCGATAAACAGCATGGCGACCAGCATGGTGCAGAAAAAAACCACCGCGCCAATAACCCCCAGCAACAAGCCCCGCAGCAGATAACGGAACTCTTCCCGTCTCATACCGTGCAGTGCATTGGCGTCCCATTTATCCTGTGGCAGCAGCGTAAAACGATGGCAAGACGTGGCAAACACCACGCTCAGCAAAATCGAAACAATCAGGAAGCCAAACTGGCCAGCATAGTTATTCTCGGCCAGAAAGGTCGAACTGCTCCAGTCAACCAATGCCAGAATTAACATGGCTGGCAAAAACATTTTGATCACCGCTGCGCGCTTTGACCAGAGCAAGGCAACCGCTTCGCTTACCAGATCAGCCACAGGCAGATCGGCACTTAATCCTAAAGGGCTTTTCATTTCTGTTTCCTTCTTTTTATGTCTGTGTCCCTGAAAGAAAAAAGACAAAAAAAACGGTGGCAGCGCCACCGTTTTAATTTTTTGCCACTCAGCCAGCCGGAGGAATATCCCCATGGCGTGCTTTATGGCGGGCAATAATGCGTTTCGGGCTGAGCAGATAATGCGCCAGAGCCGGCAGCAGAATCAAGGCACCCAGCATGTTCCACAGGAACATAAAGGTCAGCAGAATACCCATATCGGCCTGGAATTTAATCGGGGACAGAATCCAGGTTGCCACACCAATTGCCAGAGTGATACCGGTGAAACTTACCGCCTTACCGGTAGATTTCAGTGTTTCCAGGAAAGCTTCCTGCAGGGTCTTACCGGCAATAAGCATCACTTCCAGACGGCTGTAAATATAAATGCCGTAGTCGACACCAATACCCACACCCAGTGCAATTACCGGCAGCGTCGCTACTTTCACACCGATACCCAGATAGGTCATCAGCGCCTGGCTCAGCACCGAAGTCAGCGCCAACGGAATCAGAATACAGGCCACCGCAGTGAACGAGCGGAAGGTCATAAAACACAGCACAAAGACCACAACGTAAACGAAGATCAGCATCGTATCCTGCGCATCGGCGATTACCTGGTTGGTAGCCGCTTCGATACCGGCGTTACCGGATGCCAGCTGGAAACGCACCGGTACAGAATCGATTTCTTTATCCGCAATTGCCTGTTCAATTTCGGCAATGGTGTAGCCGAAATATTTTTCGTCAATGTTGTCGTCGTACTGCGCCTTAAATTCCTCTACAGCCGCGACGGCGGTTTCCAGAGTCTCAGCTTTATGGTCATTCAGGTAAACAATAACCGGTGCCATAGAGCAGTTCGGATTCAGCAGACTGCTTGGCGCACGCTGAATAGAGGTATTCAGAATGGTCTGGTTACGCGACAGTGCTGACCAGTTCAGGTTGCCTTCGTTCATCGCTTTGGTAACCAGCTTCGATACGGTGACCAGCGAGGTTGTTGACTGCACACCCGGTACGTTTTCCATGTACCACATAAAGCGATCCACGGCGTCCATTACCTTGAAGCTGTTGCACTGCTCTTTAGCGGTTTCAACCATCACCACCAGAACATCAGAACTGGTTGAGTAGTTGGACACCATAAAGTCGTTATCAAGGTTGTAGCGCGAGTCAGCACGTAATTCTGGCGCACCTTTATCCAGATCACCGATTTTCAGGCCCTGGCTCATCTGATAGCCGAATACAGCCATCACAATGGCAATCACAATAGGAATCGGCGCCACTTTCGGGCTGGCAAAATAAGACATTGCCTTCCACAGTTTCGGCTCGGATTTTTCGGTTTTCTTGGCGTGACGCACACCGGCTTCGCTGATACCGATAAAGGACATCACAATCGGCAGCAATACCAGGTTAGTAACGATAATCATCGCCACACCGATACTTGCAGCAATCGCCAGTTCCTGAATTACGCCAATATCAATAAACAGCAGCGTCAGGAAGCCCATCGCATCACTTAACAGAGCAAGCATGCCCGGTACATACAAACCACGGAATGCCTGGCGGGCAGCCTGCAGCTTGTCGGCACCTTTACCGGATTCAATGGCGATACCATTAATAATCTGTACCGCGTGACTGATACCAATCGCAAACACCAGGAAAGGCACCAGTACCGAGTACAGGTCAACGGTGTAACCCATCAGCGCCAGTGCACCCAACTGCCATACCACAGCAATCAGCGATGCAATGATAGGAACCAGCGTACCTTTCGGGCAACGCGAATACAGGTACAGCAGAATGGCAGTCATCGCCATCGCCGCCAGGAAGAAGTAAACAATGGACTTTGCACCATCCAGTAAATCACCCAGTTTCTTCGGCGTACCGGTGATGTACACGCGGTATTTATCGTTGCTGTATTTGGCGCGGATTTTATCTTCCAGGTCCTGGGAGAACTTCTGGTAACTCAGCTTGGCACCGGTTTCCGGATCGTATTCAACCAGCGGTACGTCAATAATGGATGAGCGGAAATCGTTGGATACCAGACGGCCAACCTGACCCGACTTCAGTACGTTCTGACGAACCTGTTCCAGACTTTCCGGGCCACCATCATAGGTACTCGGAATAACCGGTCCACCCTGGAAGCCCTCTTCCGTTACTTCCGTCCAGCGGGTATTCGGCGTCCACAAAGACTGCATACCGGAACGGTCAACCCCTTTAACGAAGAATACTTCATCGTTAATTTTGCTCAGGGTTTCCATATAGTCTTTAGTAAAAATATCGCCCTCAAGTGCTTCGATCGAAATCTTCACATTGGCGACACCGCTCTTCATGTCATCTTTATGTACCAGAAAATTCTGGATAAAGGTGTGGTTCAGCGGAATGTATTTCTCGATGCTGGAGTCCAGTTTTACCTTGGTCAGACCATAGGCAAACAGCAGGGTCAGCAGACCTAGGACAATCATAACCAGCATGCGGTTATTAAACAGAATGCGTTCTAAAGCCGGCTCTGTCTCTTTCGACAGGATGTAATGTTCCGGCTCTGTAGAAAAATGGTGCTGTTGTTCAGCCATGATTAAAAATCTCCCGCCGCCATGCTAATGCTCTGATCAATTAACTCGCCGGCAGCATTAAGGCGCTTAACACCCGCCTCGCCAACAATAATAAAGTTACCGTCTGATGCTTCTGCAACCGCTGCAAAGGCTTTGCGCCCTTCCAGAATCGATGCTTTTGGATTCTGCATCTGAGCATCAAAAATCACCACTGAACCACCATTGCCGACCAGCAAAGTATGCTTACGGCCAATAGTGCCGGACAGTAACGTCTGCTCACTGCCTGTGGCTTTTTCATCCCAGCTGATGCCACCATCAACAGAACTGAAGACGTGACCACGGAGACCAAACATAATCTGCTTATCGCCGGCGGCAATCAGACCGAACAGTGAACCTTCATACGGAGAGTCCATGCTGTGCCAGCTCTGGCCCAGATCATCGGAACGCAGGATCATGCCCATTTCGCCAATCATCGCCAGAGAGCGCGGGCCTACCATGGAAATTGCATTCAGGTGGAGGCGATCAGGATTCGGTAAGCGTGAAGACACGTCTTCCCAGGTCGTGCCGCCATCCAGGGTGTAGAAAAACATGCCATAAGCACCAACAGCGTAACCGCGCTTGGCATCGTAGAACCACACATCCAGGAAAGGTTTGGTAGAGCCTGTGCTCTGATCGTACTGGGCATCCTGCAGACCATAGGTTGCGGTTTCCAAAGCCATTTCAGCTTCTTCAATGGCAACATCATCGCCGGCCGCTTCAGCCGCTTCGAGACGATCTTTGGCACGCTGTTTTGATTTGGTTGCTGCAGCAACAATGGCGGTATTGGCCTGATAGCCATCGAACTGTTTAACCCAGGTCTTACCGGCATCTGATGAGTGCAGAATGACACCATCGTGACCAACCGCCCAGCCGTAATCACCGGATGGGAAATACACAGCCGTCAGGGTAACCGATACCGGAACCCTGGCCTGAGCCCAGGTTAAGCCGTCATCGTCGGAATAGACAATATGACCATGTGACCCCACGGCAACAAGACGGCGGTCTGCCCGGACAACATCAAGTAACAGCGTCTGATGAGCACGCTGAGTCTGTAAAGCCGGGGTATTAAGAGGGTCCTGCCAGGCTGCCTGAGCTGAAACTGCGCTTAGCAGTACGCCAAGAATCAACCCAACCCGGGTAAAGCCCATCGCCAGCGCTCTTCCCGTAGCACGAGCGTAAGACTGAACCAAATCAGAAAACATAAGGAGCTCCGTTTTTATAGTAATGTCGGAAGGCGGCTAGTCTAGCCGACTGATTTATCATTGACTAACGTCCAGTTGTTACAGAATGTAAGGGGAAAATCGTCTGTTTTGACCCTTAAATACAAGAACGGATGAGTAAAACTCATCCGTTCGTTTGCCCGATCAGCGCTTACCGCGGCGGCGCAATTCGGCCGGAGTAAAGTAGCGATCCCCCGGAGGCTCATTGGTATAGTCAATGGTCCCCGCTTCTTCATTATCCAGCCCCTGCACGTGATAGCGCTTGGCTTTCAGATCATGGAACACATCCATCGTGGTCCAGGTTACCGGCAACTCGTAATAGGTTTTCATGTAAGCCATGTTCACACGCCAGAGATCACCGGCCGAATCGTACTGGTCAGCAACCGCAACCCCCCAGGTATCTTCGTCCAGGTAGAACACACGCTTGTGATATACGTGACGCATACCGTCTTTCAGGGTTGCTTCAACAATCCATACACGGTGTTTTTCATAGCGGGTGTAATCAGGATTCAGATGACCCGGTTTAATCAGATCTTTATAGCTGACCTTATTTGAACTGAGCTTGTAGCTGTTATAAGGAATATAGATTTCCTTTTTACCCAGCAGCTTCCAGTTGTAACGATCCGGAGCACCGTTATACATGTCCGTGTCATCGGCATAACGCAGACCATCAGCCGCTGCAATCGGAGTATCGTAAGCCAGGTTAGGCGCACGGCGTACACGACGCTGACCAGCGTTATAGCCCCATGCCTGACGTGCTTCATCCACCTGGTTCAGGGTTTCATGAACCAATACCGCACCACCCGCCAGACGCGCTGGGGCTTTGGTAAATGACAGGTAGTAGAACAGAATATTGTTCAGATCTTCGATGCTTTTATCACGGCGATAAAAGTTGAATTCAACTTCCTGCTGTACCGTTACCAGCGAGAAATCACCATCAACATGTACGGCAATTTCAGACGCCCGGCGGGTTAAATAAATGCCGCGCCAGCGTGTTACGTGGTTCCAGATGGCTTCCAGACCGGTTTTGGCAAGCGGAAAAGGAATCCCACCATAGGCATACATCAGACCATTGCCGTCTTTATTCAGCTCGGCACGGATAGCGTTTTTGTAGGTATTTTCGTACACCCACTCAGGTGCAGCTGCCGTACGACGGGTCTCATAGACCGGCATTTTAAAAGTATCAGGATATACCTTGAATAATGCCTTCTGGCCCGGGGTCAGGTACTCGGCATACTGCTTCATATTGGCCGCCGTAATGACAAACAACGGTTTATCTTTGGCGTACGGATCAATATGGTGCTGGCCAGGCTTGTTATAGCCCACCGGCGGCAGATTCAGACCACCACGCCAGGGCGGAATATCACTGCCATTACCACTACGTTCAGCTCCCAGCGGTGTCAGTTCCCCTTTCAGGCGATCCGCTTCTTTAACGGATACTGCCGCCATTGCCGTCGGCATTACAAACGCCAACGCCAATGCACCAGCCGCTATCCACTTATTTTTTTTCATTATGCGACCTCAACTACACCGCAGAGTGCGGCAATCTTCCCCGAAGCAAGAATAAAGAAACTTGCAGCGATGCTCAAATCAAACTCTTGCTGACAACCTCATACACGTCTTTGGATAAAGCGCCATGCTGCATAATGCGTTGCAACTCGGCTTTCATCAACTCCGATAATTGCGGCACCAGACGCCGCCACTTGGTCAGTGGCGTCAACAGACGTGCGGCGATCTGCGGATTACTGTCATTCAGACGCAATACCGCATCGGCCAGTAAACGGTAGCCGGCACCATCTTCACGATGAAAATGACACAGCGCCTGATTGGCAAATGCCCCCAATACCGAGCGTACCTTATTCGGGTTACGCCAATCGAAGGCGGTATGTGCCAGAAGCTGCTGAATAAATTCCACCTTACCCAGCTCTGCCGAACCGGCCTGCACCGACAGCCACTGATTCACCACCAGCGCATCCTGTGACCACTGCTGATAGAAATC
>NZ_DDCJ01000152.1:387-5535 GCF_002335285.1 Thalassolituus sp. UBA2009 | reverse complement strand
GACTGCCGCTTTGACGTGATGTCGGGCAGCGGCCAGCCGGTGCAGTTTGAGTGGCTGCAGAATGTGTTTGGCTGACCCCGTATAGCAACAGACAGCACCCGCCTCAGAACTGCCAGGCCGCCGCCAGACGCACAGTGCGCGGTTCGATCACATGGTAATGAATATCCTCCTGCTCGCTGCTTTCACCCGCCAGACGCGAGGCGTACCAGTAATCAATATCGTGATCATGGCTGTCGAACAGGTTCAGCACATCGGCACTGAATACCCAGTTGTGCAGGCTGTAGCCGCTGCGCAGGTTCACCACCGTGGTTGGCTCAGACATCACCGAGCCATCTTCCACCAGCGGCCGCTCACCAAAGTAGCGCAGGCGCAGACTGCCGAACCAGCCCGCGCCGCGCTGGCTGCTGATACCCGCCTGCACGACATTTTTAACGGCACCGGGAATCTCATTACCGTCGGCCGAATTGCCACGTAATTCTGCCTTGGTCCAGGCGTATTCCAGATCCATATTCCAGCGCTCGTTCAGCTGATAATAGAGCGTCATTTCCAGCCCTTTACGCCGTGAAGCACGGCTGGCTTCGGTGTTACCTGCATCGCCGACAAACAACAATTCACTGTCGAGATCCAGCTGCCACAGCGCCAGCGAGGTACTCAGACGCCCGGCCATAACACCGCGCACACCGACCTCATAGCCCATCGAATCCACCAGCGGATCAACCGCCTCCACGGCACTGCCATCGGCCGGATCAACCTGAATGGTGATGCCACGGGCGTCGTTGGAATGCAGTCCCTGCCCCGCCGCCAGATAGCTTTCCCAGTCGCGGTTCAGGGCCACAATCACGCTGCCTTTTAACGCAATATTGTCATCGCTGGCCTTACCGCTGTTGGCACTCAGATCGACGCCGTTTTTGTTGCTGCTAACCCGGCTTTGCACATCAAAGCGGTAGTCGTCGTAGCGCACGCCCAGCACGGTACGCACGCGCTCATTCCAGAACAGGGTATTTTCGGCGTAGAGGCCGGTGCTGAGTTCGCCTACACGGTCACTGCGGACAGTTCCGATACGCTGACGTTCTTTACTGTGATACAGACCGACTTCGCCAATATCGTCATAACGCAGGTCGGCGCCGATACGGTTGCTCATCGCCAGACCGGCTATATCTGAGTGCCAGAGGTAACTGAGCTGACCACCGTAAATCCAGCGCTTATCGACCTGCTCAAACTGGTCGCCGTTGACGGTATCGTCGAGGTAATAGGTAAAGTCCGACCACAGATTCATGTCGTAACGGATGGCATAAGCCGAAGCCTGAATACCGTCGCGTTGCCAGATGGCATTCAGGCTGTAGCGGCTGGATTCACCGCCCACGCTGTCGTTCAGCGAACCCAGCTCGTCGATCAGGCCGCTGTCGACCGCACGCTGCGGAATCTGGTCGGCGCTGTTCCACTGGTTGTCGTAGCCCATAAAGGACAGACTCAGCTTGCCACCAGCCAGTGCGCGGCGATGCTTGAGCAGCACACTGGTTTTATCCAGATCTTCGCGGATATCACTCCAGGGGCCATCGTAGGTATTGCGCTCCAGCGCATACACCCAGTCGCCCCGGGCATTGCTCAGACTGTCGAGCAGCAGCGCCCGGCGATACTGATCTTCGCCCAGACTCAGCTGCGCCAGCCCCTGAGCAAAAGTATCGGCGGTCTGCAGGGTGGCACTGCCCGCACCGCTGAAATCACCGACATCGGCGTAGTAACTGCCCTTCTGATAACTCAGCGAGCCAATGCTTTCCGGAATAATAAAATTAAGATCGGTATAACCCTGACCGTGGCCGTGGGTGCGCATATTGACCGGCATACCATCAACAAAGGTGGCGAAATCGGTGCCGTGATCGAGATTAAAGCCACGCAGAAAATACTGGTTCGCTTTGCCGCTGCCGCTGTGCTGGGTGACGACTAAGCCGGGCACCAGCTCCAGTACTTCACCGGTGCGCAATAACGGCCTGCTGTTAATTTCTTCACCACTGACATAGCCCTGCGAGGCTGACATAGCCTCACCCAGCAGTTTTTCTCTGGCGGTCACGATCTGGTTATCCAGTTTGGCTGCCCTTTGATTTACTGCTGTATTTTCTGCTGCAGCAGCGCTTTTTACTGTACCGTCGTTTTCCGCCGCCTGTACTGTCTGTGTCAGTGCAAGCACAGGTAACCCCAATAGCAAAAGACCTGCGGGCTGAAATTTCATCTTTATCCTCATTGTCCACTTAAGCGGCGTAAGGCGGCTTTCAACAATTGCCGCCACCGGTCCTGTTAACGAAAATATCATCATCTGCTGACGAACTTATCAGCCGCAGCGAATACCGATAACACCTCGGTGTTAACCATCTGCGGCAGGTAAACAATGCGAATAACTGACGCGCACAAGCCGCGCCGGAACCTGTGCCCTCAAAAGAAAGAAACGGCCAAACGACTCATGAACCGCAGCACCGATTTAACCCGCTGGCTGAAACTGCCGGCCGCCCGCTCACGCACCCCCGCACTGGGAAAGCGTGAACTGGCCATTCTGGAAGTGCTCTGGCAACAGGGGGCACTGTCGGTGCAGCAGGTGCATGCCAGCCTGCAGGAAGACATTTCGCTGAATACCGTGCAAAGCACACTGGAGCGTTTGCACCGCAAAGACCTGCTGCAGCGCCGTAAAGAAAGCCGGGCGTTTTTTTACAGTGCTGTGCTGCAGAAGCAGGCGCTGATCAGCAATCTGCTGCACGATATTGCCGCCGACCTCAGTGGCGGCGATATGGCGCCGATGCTGTCGGGCTTTATCGATTATTTAGCGGATGTGGCACCGGCCATGGGAGATCGTCTGCATCAGGCTCTGAATGACGAGCCTGACAGCTGCGGCACAGGCCACAACAGCCGCAGCGCAAACAATGACTCCTGCATTGACCATGATTCCTGAGCTGGCCGATATTCTTCTGGCCAGTGCGTTTAGCCTGACGGCGTCATCGGTGTTGGTGGCCCTGTTGTTGCCGCTGCTGCAAAAAACACTGCGCAACAGCCGCCCACAGCAGCAGTCCCGCCTGCTGATGCTGTACGCCCTGCTGCCCTGGGTCGTGACTTTCTGGGTGGTGTTTCTGCTGATGAATCCGGGACTGACCGGCGCCCTGCACAGCGCCCATTGCCATGGGCAGCTGTGTGGCCCCCATGTGCCGGATGTCAGTTCCTCATCGCTGACCGGAGCCGTACTGGCAGGCGTTGTCAGCGCTCTGCTGCTGTTTGCATTATTGCTGTTCAATCATCAGTTGCGGCGCGGACGTCAGCGTCTGGCCAGTGTGGATCTGCTCAGCACAGCAGGTAACCCGTCCGGTAACAGCAGCGCAGCTCCAGACTTCCGCCTGATTCATTCGCAGTTACCTCTGGCCTGGTGTGCAGGGCTCTGGCGCCCACGGATCTATCTGTCCAGTGCGCTACAACAACAGCTGACGCCACAGCAGTCGGCCATGGTGCTGTTGCATGAACATTGCCACCTTCTGCGGCGCGATAACCTGCGTAAGTTCCTGCTGCACTGGGCCTGCCTGCTGTGGCTGCCAAAGGCACGCAAAGCCCTGCAAGAACAGTTTGCGCTGAACTGTGAATTACAGTGCGACGCCTATGTCACCAGCCAGGGTTATGCACCTGAGGAACTGGCCACACTGCTGCAGCAACTGCAGCCGCAGACCGATATGGCGACCCAGGCCAGTGGCGTGCGTATACAGGCGCTGCTGCCGGAGAAACAGATAACCACTTGCAGCAGTGCCGATGGCTGGTTGCTGCTGGTGTTGCTGCTTTGCGCTCAGGTGGCGCTTTTCAGCCACTGGCTGCATCCGCTTCTGGATACATTATTTCTCTGAGAATCACTGTTATTTGGTTTTGTCTCATGGCTCATTTATGATGGCCCATCTGTTACTCCCGGAGCGTTATTGTGCAGGATAGGATCATCGGCCATTTTGGCGCCAGTATCGAAACCAAAACCCACGCAGCAGAAGAGCTGCCACCTTATATTGAGCGCGCGGCGCAGATTATGGTGAATGCCCTGCTCAGCGGCGGGAAAATTCTTACCTGTGGTAACGGCGGCTCTGCCGGCGATGCCCAGCACTTTTCTTCCGAACTGCTGAACCGCTTTGAGCGTGAGCGTCCGAGTCTGCCGGCCATTGCTCTGACCACCGACTCATCGACCGTGACCTCAATCGCCAACGATTACAGCTATAACGAGATTTTCTCCAAGCAGATCCGTGCTCTGGGCAATGCCGGCGACGTATTGCTGGCCATTTCCACCAGCGGTAACTCCGCCAACGTGGTGCAGGCCATTCAGGCCGCCCACGAGCGCGATATGACGGTAGTTGCCTTAACCGGTAAAGACGGTGGCCATATGGCGTCACTTCTTACCCGTGACGATGTTGAGGTGCGGGTACCGGCCAATATAACGGCGCGGATTCAGGAAGTTCACCTGCTGGTGATTCACTGCCTGTGCGACCTGATTGACTGCTCACTGTTCGGCGAAGAATAACCCTACACAGCATTCTGGCTGCGACAAACGCGGCGCATAAAAAAACGGCCCGGACATTCACATGCCCGGGCCGTTTTTTTATTGCTTACACCTGTGCCGCTATCAGGGAATCAGATGACTGAAGTCCAACATCAGGGTCTGCACATCACCCGAATAGCGGGTTGCCTGTAAAGCAATACTGATATTGTTGGGCAGCTGATAACTGGCACCGGCCTGCAGGCTCAGCTGGATTTCGCTATCCAGATCCGCGTTAAAGCCCGCTGCCACATCAACGTCAATCTGCGAGGCTCCCGCTCCCAGCATCCAGCGCCACTGCCCCTGCAGTGGCTGGCTGTATTGCGCCAGCAGGCTGTGCAGTGTGTATTCGATAGCGGCGCTGTTAACCTCAGCAGAACCCGGAATATTGTACTGATAGCGAACCTGCCAGGCATCGTTCAGCTGCAGGCCGGCGGCAAAATGCCCGGCCAGCCCGCCGTCGTCGGTGACTTTATTATTGCCGTGTACTTCCGGGCTAAGCCAGCTATAGCCCACGCCCCAGGCCAGCAGCCAGTGCATATCATCCACCGCCAATTCACTGGCCGGCTGCGTGCTGTTGGCCTGTGATAGCGGCGCCCAGAGCATGC
>NZ_DDCJ01000152.1:0-132 GCF_002335285.1 Thalassolituus sp. UBA2009 | reverse complement strand
TCGTCCGGCCATCGCCAGTGCCGCGGCAATCAGCAGCATTAATGGACTGAATGCACCGGTAGCGGTCGTTACATCATCGCCGGTATTGATTGATGGATCTTCTCCGTCGGTGACATTGTCGTTATCGGAGTC
>NZ_DDCJ01000126.1:0-5021 GCF_002335285.1 Thalassolituus sp. UBA2009 | reverse complement strand
CGTGCGGCGCCAGACAACCAGATGATTCTGTGGCCTTCAGAGCAAAACCCGGCCCCGGAACGATACAAATTGTTGGTACTTAAAAGAGTCGTTCCGGGGCGAATTGTTTTGCGTGCCACATAATCATTGCAGTTGGCTGGATGAAGCCGGACGCGCCGAAAAGAGAGGATCGTAAGGAGATACTTCTCCTTGCAGGGGGCCAGGGGCTTGCCCCGGAAAGGCGTTTCAGGTTGAAAAACAGTTGTCGATTAATGCTGCAATTTGGAGTGACGCGATGTCACTCCAAGCTGTGGGACAGCAGTGGCCATGCGAAAATGCCAGTGGAATAATCAGAGGGTGCTTTTCCTTTATGCCTCTTTTCTCGGTTTAATGTCTTTTTATTTTCCTGATTTCTGTTTCCGTTCTGCGCAATTGCGCAGAATCATCTGCTTTTCTTCCGCACTGGCCGATTGCCAAAAAAGAATTTCACGCAGTGAACGGTAGCAGCCCAGACAAATATCCTGATCATTAAGGCAACAGTTACGGGTGCAGGGTGAAGCACTGTCTTGCATAAATCCTCCCTGTGCCTGTTGGGGCCTGTTTAATTAGTATTATCAGATCCTTGCTTGATTCCTGTCATTACTCATCGCCGGAGGCCAACCGGACACCATTTTTGCCAGCATGCTTTACCCGGTACATGGCTTTGTCGGCCTTGTTGATCAGTGTTTTCAGATCTTGTCCATGTTGCGGATAAAGGGCGATACCCACGCTGGCGCCGATTGTAATATTGCCTTGTTGGGTCACTATGGGCTCTGCCAGAACGCTAATAATTTTTTCGGCAAAGAGGATGGCATCATCGGCGCTTTTTACATCAAGTTGCAGGGCGACAAATTCATCGCCGCCAAAACGGGCAAGCAGGTCGGAAGCGCGCAGTTTATCTTTCAGACGCTGCGCCACATCTTTCAGTACCTGATCGCCGGTTTCGTGGCCATAGCTGTCGTTGACGTTTTTAAAACCGTCGAGGTCGATAAACATGACCGCAAGCTTTTCCTTCATCCGCTTGGCATGGGTGAGTTGTGCGCGGGCCATATCCTGAAATAAATGTAAGGTCGGCAGTCCGGTCAGAGCTTCGTAGTAGGCCATCTGCTGCAGTTTTTCCTGCGCCTCACGGGCATCCTGCAGGGCTTTATGCAGTGAGGTAACATCGTATTCCGACATCAGGATCAGAAAATCACCACTCAGCGGGTGGCGGGTAATGCGGATATCCAGCGTATGGTCGCGCAGTCCGGCAGAGGTTTGCATGCGGTGTGTCCAGCGGCCGCCCCGTTCGGCGATGGCTTTTTCCAGACAACGGGCGCCTTCTGCCGGGTCGGCAAAACGTACGGAAAATTCCGTAATACCATCCGTCAGTGCCGCTGTATTAATCTGTTTGTAGGCCTCCGTTGCTGCCGGGTTTTCGATCACCATGGCGCCGTCAAAGGTGAAGCTGGTGACCAGCACATTGGTGTAACGCATGGCTTCGACCAGCAGCAGATTTTCCGGTGTTTCGCCCAGATTCACTTCTTCGTTGATATAGGCAATGATGCCCCGATGTCTTTGCGGGCCGAGCAACACGGCGCGGTGCATCATATGCAGGGTTTTTGGCTTGCCGTTAGGGTAGGTGGTCCAGGGATCGATGGTCAGCCCCTGACGGGCCGCCAGTTCGAAGGTTTGTGCGGTGCGGTCTTTGGCACCCTGGGTGTCACCGGACAGATCTTTATTAATCAGTTCGTCGACGGTCTTCAGCCCCCAGAAATCAATGGCCGCCTGATTGCCCCACCACCAGCCGTGACGGTCGAGATCAAAAATCCAGACAACATTGGGGATCAGCTCATACAGGCGCAGTTCGTCGTGACTCTGAATATGCACCAGATGGCTGTAGCTGTTTTCCATTCAACGGGTCCTGTGTTGTGGTGTCGTGTCGTGCTGTGTTGGTTGCGCTCTTTTATCTTCAAACTTTAGCATTGGTTGTTGTGGAGAGAAGCCCCGGCGTTATCTTTCCGCATTATTCGCTGTGGCTGGCAAGCCAGTTGCAGACACCATCACCGGCACGCTTTCCACTGGCAAAACAGGCCGTTAATAAATATCCACCGGTCGGCGCTTCCCAGTCGAGCATTTCCCCGGCAACAAAGACACCGGGCAGGGCGCTCAGCATCAGATCTTCATTAACGGCGTTTTGTGTAACACCTCCGGCACTGCTGATGGCTTCGGCGAGCGGGCGTGTGGACGTCGGGCAGGGCAGTGGCATGGATTTTAATGCACCGGCGACGGCCTGATGATCGTGCAGATCAAGCTCCGGGCAGCACTCCTTCAGTAATGCATTGGTGATCGCTGGCAGGTTCAGTTTTTTGCGCAGTACATTGGCGAAGCTCATGCCTTTGCGCGGTTGCTGCAGCTTACTGATGATCTGTTCATGGCTGTTCTGTGGCAGCCAGTCGAGCCAGAGTTGCGCCGGCTTGTCTGATTGTTTGCCTGGCTGCTTCTCTGATTGCTTGCTCAGCATCAGGTCACGCAGCGGGGCACTCAGGGCATACACCAGACTGCCTTCAATACCGTACTGACTGACGATAAATTCGCCTTTACGGCATCCACTGGCTGGCCATGGATGTCGGTCAGCGATAAGGCAATGTTTTTCAGTGGCGTGCCGCCAAAACGCTCGCGGATAAAGTCGCTCCAGGGCAACTCGAAACCACAGTTGCTGGGCAGTAGCGGTGCAATGCTGACGCCCTGTTGTGTCAGCAGGCTCGTACCACTGACCGTCGGAGCCAAGACGAGGCCAGCTGGCGCCGCCTAAGGCCAGTACCACTGCATCGAACTGCTGGTGCTTTTCGCCCTCTGGCGTGCTGAAACGCCAGATTTGTTTGCCGTTTTCCATCTGCCAGCCCTGCCAGCGATGACGCGGATGAATACTGACGCCTTGGCTGCGCAGACGGTGCAGCCAGGCGCGTAACAGCGGGGCGGCTTTCATATCTTTGGGGAACACGCGGTTGGAGGTACCGACAAAGGTTTCGATGCCCAACTCATGAATCCAGCTGCGCAGATTATCCGGGGTAAAATCATCCAGCATCGGCCGCAGCCAGTGGCTGGCGTTGCCGTAACGGCTGACAAAATCTGCGTAATCTTCGGCGTGGGTAATGTTCATACCGCCGACACCGGCGAGCAGGAATTTGCGCGCCACACTGGGCATGGCATCAAACACCTCAACGGCCAGACCCTGGCGGGCTATGCGTTCGGCGGCCATCAGACCGGCAGGGCCGGCACCGATCACGGCAATGCGCGGTGAGGCAGAAGATGAAATGCTGATGCTCATGGTAATCCGGACTGTGTGGGCGGGCAGAAAAACCGGCAGTTTATCATGTTGGCTATGGATTACTGCAGTCAGGCTCAGTCGTCTGGCAGCCCCGCATAACGCCAGCTGCGGAAGTCGTCGTACTGCTCGCTGCTGATGTAATCCTTAAAGCGCATATCGCGCAGAATGCGCTGCATTTTTTTACGCAGGCTCGGAGACCAGTTGCCGTTTTGCACCAGAGTGTAGTGGTAGCGCCGTGGCGATGGCAGCAGCAGGGCGAGAAAAGCGCCTTCGGCAGCGTTCAGCCCGGCGGCGGGTTTGCGGAAATAGTAATGGCTGGCAGCGGCGATGCCATACAGGTTGGGGCCGAATTCGGCCATATTCAGGTACAACTCCAGAATCTGATTTTTGCTCAGCGCCTGTTCCAGATGGCGGGTAGCAACCAGTTCCTGAAATTTGCGCGTCAGGGTTTTCTGGTCGTCGAAAAACAGGTTCTTGGTAGCCTGCTGGCTGATGGTGCTGGCGCCGTATTTCCATTCGCGCTGTTTGATATTTTCGCCCAGTGCGGCGAGGAGGGCGTCATAATCGATGCCCTGATGGCTGAAAAAATCGGCATCCTCGCTCAGTACCACGGCATATACCAGATTGCGGCTGATGGCATCCAGTGGCAGCCATTGCGGGGTAATCACATCAATGCCGCTGGCCTGTTCAAGGCGTTGCTCTGTACGGTTGATGGCCTGTTGCTGCAAATTCTTCATATTAAGCTGCGCAGCGTCCGGCACATCCTGTAACAGCCAGTTGAGCCAGGCGACAGAAGATAACAGCAGCAGCCAGAACAAGGCTCCGGTCAGCAGTAATAAACGTTTCAGCCAGCGGCGTGGATAGTTAAACCAATAGCTAAGCCTGTACTTCAGTGAATAAGACAACCTGCGGCTCCTGTGTGGTGGATTTCAGGTCGTCATGTCGTAACCGCAAGCCCTCAGTCCGCCGGACCGGATATCTGGCCCGGTGTCTGGCTGGGAGTCTGTTTAACTGGCTGGCTGAGTATCGGTTTGCGTATCCGGACGATGACTGATCCTGTACAAACGATAGCCCAATGCGACGGCGGCAGCGCTTAATCCGACCACCAGACCGGTCCAGAAGCCTTCGGCTCCCATCATCATTTGCTCACTGAACGCCAGCCAGTAACCAAGGCCCAGGCCGATCAGCCAGTAAGCAACAAAGGTAATCAGCATCACGGCGACGGTATCTTTATACCCGCGCAGAGCACCGGCTGCAGCGACCTGGATCGCATCCGATAACTGGAACACCGCGGCAAATAACAGCAGACCAGCGGCGGTAGAGACTACGGCCGGGTCTGGCGAGTAGAGGCGGGCGATACTGGCAGCAAACAGCACCATCACGCTGGCGTTAAACATCGAAATTCCAAGATTCAGACCGATGCCAATCCAGGCGGTGCGCCGCGCCAGAACATACTGGCCGGAACCCAGCCAGTGGCCCACGCGTACGGTTAAGGCCATGCCCAGACTGAGCGGGATCATAAAGGTCAGCGACGACAGGTTCAGCGCCACCTGATGGCCGGCAACAATGGTCGGGCCCAGTTCGGTCAGGAACAGGGCAATCACGGAGAACAGACTGACTTCAAAGAAAATCGCCACGCCAATGGGTACGCCAATCTGCAGCATTTCTTTTACCTGAGCCTTCACCGGGCGCA
>NZ_DDCJ01000146.1:5014-8283 GCF_002335285.1 Thalassolituus sp. UBA2009 | reverse complement strand
GTTAACAGGCCCTAGTAATTACTGTGCATAGTAGAGCGGTGTTTAACCGGCGTCTACAGCGTGGCCGTCAGGAAATGTCACCGCCCTTCAGCTTTGCCGTTGACGGCCGATATTAATATTACCTCCATAAAAAGCACGGTTGTGGCCTGTTAACAGTCCCTGATGCTTAGGGTTGTGTCTATGTCAGATATTCGTATATCCGCTGCCGGTTCGGTCAATAAGCCCGTGAGCAGCGAGCAGGTTGCGGCGGAAAAACCCGCAAAAACTGTGCTTACCAGTACTGATGCGCAGGGTGAAGCTGTGCACTTATCGGCTGCTGCGCTGAATCAGCTGCGTGCCGAACAGAGTGATACCCAGGCCAGTGAAGAGCATCCGCTCGACCGTATTATTAAAGACTTACAGGAACGTATTGCCGAAGTGCAGCGCCAGTTACAGGCGCTGGATGCTGTGGCAAGCGAAGGCGAGGAAGCCGATACCACCCGACAGGCTCGTCAGATGTTGCTGGACGAGCTGGCGCAGTTGAATGCCGCGCTCAGCCAGACGCTGACGCAGAAGCTGGAGTCCCTGCGCCAGTCGGGTTGAGGTAGTCGTTATTTATTCCGCAATAAACGGATAACGTTTGCGCCAGTTATTGAAGCAATATCGGACGCTTAACTGTTATTCCTCGACGTTGTACGGATGATGCTTTCGCCCATGTTGGGGGCAATATCCGGACGTCTGACTTTTTATTCCTCAGCGCCATACGGATGATGCTTTCGCCCATGTCGGGGGCAATATCCGGACATCCGACTTTTTATTCCTCAGCGCCATACGGATGATGCTTTCTCCAGTGCCGGGCAATATCCGCGCGGCGGCATACCCAGACCTTATCGTGGCGCTGAATATAATCGAGAAAATCCGCCAGTGCGGCGGCGCGTCCCGGGCGGCCGGCTAAGCGGCAGTGCAGACCAATGCTGAGCATTTTCGGGCTGTCTTTGCCTTCAGCGTAGAGCACGTCGAAGCTGTCTTTTAAATACTGATAAAACTGCTTACCGCTGTTAAAGCCCTGATTAGTGGCAAAGCGCATATCGTTGGCATCCAGCGTATAGGGCACAATTAAATGCGGCTTGCCGCCTTCTTCCACCCAGTAGGGCAGATCGTCGGCGTAGCTGTCGGCGTCGTATAACAGGTCGGCCTCTTCACAGGCGAGGCGGCGGGTATTGGGGCTCATGCGGCCGGTATACCAGCCTTCCGGGAAGCTGCCGGTCAGGCGTTTATGAATATCCAGCGCTTCGCGGATATGGGCGCGTTCAACCTCTTCCGGCACGTATTGATAGTCGATCCACTTCAGACCGTGGGAGGCGATTTCCCAGTCGGCTTTCAGCATGGCATCCACCACCTGCGGATTGCGCTCCATGGCGGTGGCTACACCGAATACGGTTACCGGCAGTTCACGCTCGGTAAACATGCGGTGCAGACGCCAGAAGCCGGCGCGTGAGCCGTATTCGTAGATGGATTCCATATTCATATGGCGCACACCTTCAAGGGCCTGAGCGCCGACAATTTCAGATAAAAACGCTTCTGAGGCTTTGTCGCCATGGAGGATGCAGTTCTCGCCGCCTTCCTCGTAATTAATCACAAACTGCACGGCGATACGGGCCTTGTGCGGCCACTTTACGCTGGGGATATCGGCGCCGTAACCGATCATGTCGCGGGGGTAGGTCATGAAACACCTGAAAAGCTGACTGATTAGTCAGCTCAGTTTAGCGCTAAACCCGGCGACTTGGCAGCGGGCAAAGTGAGCATTTATGGATGACGCGCAGCGATCCGGAAATCTGGCGAACAGGCTGTTGATAAAGTAATTATTGATATTCGCAGATCAGCACAGGCATATTGCGCCTCTTTCGCGGTTTATTCAGGAATCCCATGTCTCTGTTGTTGGCGATGTTATCTTTCTCGTTCGTGATGTCGATATCACCGGGGCCGGTGAATATGGTGATTCTCTCTTCCGGTGCCAGTTACGGCGTCCGCCAGACTTTTCCTTTTGTCTCCGGTGCCACTCTGGGCTTCACGCTGCTGCTGCTCTGTATCGGTCTTGGGCTGTATGAGGTCGTACAGCTGTTCCCGGATTTTCTGCGCTATCTGGCACTTGCCGGGGCGGCCTTCATTATTTATCTCGGTTATCTGATTGCGTCAGCGGCACCAAAGCTCAGCATCGAAAAGCAGAAGCGGCCAACCTTTATTCAGGGCTTTTTATTGCAGTGGCTTAACCCAAAAGCCTGGATGGCCTGCATGTCGGGGGTGTCGCTATTCTCTGCGCCAGAGGGATACCAGCCGTTTCTGAGCTTTCTGTTGCTGTATTTTCTGGTGTGTTATGCCTCGCTGTTTAGCTGGTCATGGCTTGGCGACCGGGCGGCGCAGCTGCTTAACAGCGAAGCCCGTTTACGGCTGTTTAATCGTCTGATGGGCGGTCTGTTAATCATGACCGCCTGTTTCCTGCTGTACGTGCAGTTTTCCGCCAGTGCTTAACTCCCAGCGCTTAACTCCCAGCGCTTAACTCCCAGCTCTTAAGCCTCAGGCGTAAAAAAGCAGACAGGCCGCAAAGCCTGTCTGCCGGTCAGGGTCTGGTTATTCAGTTAACAGAGTTGAATACCAGATTCGACATGGTCTGGTTATCCGAACCCGGTACGGTGTTGTAGGTGCTCTTCCACAGCCACCAACCGCTGGTGGTGGTCTGGGTAGCAAAAGACACATTCACGCCCGGATTCAGGTTGTTGTTTACATAGCTCAGCAGCACGCCGCTCTGATTGCCGATGGTACCGCCGTGGTGGGTATCGCTGCCCATCAGCACCGGATAGTGGTTGTACCAGAGAGAGTCAGGAGCGCTGACGCTGGTCTGCTCACCGTCGAGGGCGCGGTAGCCTACACAGCTGTCGACTGCTTTAATGGCATTACCACCGCAGGAAGAATGCAGGGACACAACGCCATCATCGGTACCCGGCAGGAAGCCACCGGTAGCACCCAGATATTCACTGCCACCGCCAACAAAACGCAGACGCGGTACGCTGTTCGGTGCCATCGCGGTCTGACGGGCAACCGCCGGACGCAGGTCACGCAGTACGCCGAGTTTTTCCGGGGTCACGGTAAAGCCCAGCCAGGCGTTAACCGCGGCACGGATAGGCGCCGTCAGCCAGCTGCTGCTGCCGGCCACATCCAGCGCCAGATCGGCCAGTTCAGAACCACCACCGGCACCGGCAAAGTCGAACACCGCGAGAATATTCAGCGGCTGC
>NZ_DDCJ01000146.1:0-4605 GCF_002335285.1 Thalassolituus sp. UBA2009 | reverse complement strand
GCCCCAGAACGCCGACCAGTAATTGGCACCGTCGCTGGTGACTTCCTGTGGGGTTACGCTGTCGCGCATCAGCTGGGCCGGTTGTAAGCCGTGTACCAGAATCACATTTTTACCGGCTATCTGTGCCTGCGCCTGGACGCTCAGCAAGGCGGCTGCGGTTAAAAAAACTGCGGTGATTGCCATCTTTATTTTTATCGTCAGCATTCAGTCTCTCCTGTGGTTTTAATTACTGGGGCGAGCCCAGCGATTGCAGAAATTGCAGACGCGATAAGGTCTGCTCATCCTGAAAAGGAATAGGTGAAAAGCGCGAGGGATCGACGTTTTTAACCGCGTAAAAATCATCGCGGCTGAAACCCCACTGCACCTCAGGGCCGGGTTTTTCCGGCATCTTGCGCAGTTGCAGATTGCCGATCCATAAATTCTGAATGCCGTCTAAGTTGTACAGCAACGAGCCGTGTACGCGCAGTTCCAGCGTGCCGCTGCTGCCTATCCGCCCTTTGCCCTGTAAATAGGCCAGTGGCTTTTTATCGGCATAGTGCAGGCTGGCGGCGAGCTTGTAGTAACCGGCGGCGGCTTTTTCAATATTGACCGGAATTACCAGTTCGTTGTCGTCGACATAGGGCGTGCCGGTACCGGTAATTTCGGCGACGGCGGTAAAGACCTGAAACGGCGCGCTCTGGCGCAGGGTTGAGCCATCGCTCAGCTGCAGCTCAGCCACCAGATTAAGTTCGGTCGGCCAGTTGTCGCTGCTGCTGAAGCGGGTTTGCAGGCGTTGTTCGTTGCTGTTGTTCTGTATCTGGGCCTGTGGCATCAGCAGCACGGCATTGTTGTTATCGCGCACGCTCAGGGTCAGGCCGCTCAGCTGGCTGAACAGCGCATCGTCTCCGGACAGGGTAATGTCGGCTTCTATCGGTTCTTCCTGACGGTAGCGGTAGGCCGACAACTGAATGCTCAGCTGGCCGGGCAGACCGACCGTATTCAGGTCGCGTACGCTGTGAGCGCCGGCGTTTGGCTGCAGCAACTCGGTTTGCTGGCTGCCCAGCGGAATGGAATAAGACGGATACTGGCTGCTGACCTGATAGGCGGCGGCGACCTGCGTCATGGCTTGTTGCATGGCGGCTGGCAGAGGCTGCGGAGCCTGAATCACGGGGGCTTTCACAGGCTCGCTGCTGACGCTGGCGGCAACGGCAGGTAAGGATTCCTGGCTGATCATGGCCACAGGCTGTTGGCGCAGACCCAGTAACAGGCCCACTAACAGAACAAGGGCAATCAGAGGTATCCAGACTTTCATGAGAGGTGTTCCGGTTGTTTTTATTGTGCCGGACACGTTAGAGCAAGGCGGCCTGATTGAAAAATTATGGACTGGTACTTTGGTGTAGGTTTGCTATTGATGCATCTGACAGTCTGGCGCGAATATTCCTCTATAACCTTTCTTCTGTGAGAGAAAAGCACACGTTTGACATGATTACTGAATTTTATGCATTAGTTGTCCTGTCAGGTCATATTGCTCAGAAAACTCCCGTAACCAATCGCTACATTCGATTACAAAATGCTGGCGTAATTTGCGGCGGATCAGTACCTGACGGGGATTCCTCTTATCCGGCCATATGATCAGGTTGTGAAGCGCGCACGGCATTGGATTTCATGCCAAAGTATTATTCCTGTCAGGCAACATAAAACAATAAAGGCTGACGATGAATCAGGTACGGCACAAACACACTCTGGCGCTTTCCCTTTCTCTGCTACTGAGCGCTTGCGGTGGCGGCTCCGGTGGCAGCTTCCCTTCCGGTAACGAAAATGATGGCGGGAGCAGTAATCAGACCCCGGAACTGGCCCAGGCTTTGAGCAAAGGCGATGCTTCGCTGGTCAGTGCCGCTGAGCTGCGTGATGCGGCATTAGCCACTATTAATGCACAACGTACGGCCTATCAGCCGGTTAAGGCGCAGCTGCTGCAACTGAATGCCAATGGCAGTGCGCGCAGCGATGGCAAAAGCCTGACCGCGGTGCATTGGGATGTAACCCACGACGCTGGCAAGCTAAGCCCGCAATTTGGTTATAACGACAGCCTGCTGATCAGTAATGCCAGTAATTCTTCAACAGCAGGCAGTGCCGCTTTTGCTGTTGTTGGCGAAGAGCAGCAGGGTCAGCGTTATCTGGTTCTGGGCAGTAATCCGATGCGTACTCAGCAGCGTGATGCGGCCTCGGTAAACGCACAAATGGACCAGCTGCTGGAAAACAGCATCGGCTGGCTGGCCGGGCGCAGTGATTTTTCGGTCACACCTTTAAAGGTGGTGATTGCGCAGATGGATCAGAGCTATTACTTCCCCGATCGTAACGCTACCCGCAGCTGGCTGGATGCGCATTACCAGAGCTCTGTCAGTTATAACGCGGCTGCAAGCTGTGATGGCGCGGCATTGGCAGGTTGCTTAACGGCGGATACCGATGTGCTGATGATTTCTCAGGTAGGTGGCAGCACAGAATTAAATCCACAGATTCTGGCGGCGGTAAAAGCGGCGCAGGCGCGTGGTACCGGTGTGCTGTATATGCACTATGACGGCGGGCTGGATGCTCTGGGCAAAACCCTGCTGGAGCATTTTCATGTGACGTACAGCGGTGATAACTACTGGTCAAAATATTATATGAATGCGCAGGATATGCGCCCGTATTTTAATCAGTTGCCAGAATATGTTGCTGACATCCAGCAAATGCTGAGCACGCTGGCTGCGCCAATAACGTTCGATTTTAACCAGTGCGATGAAGAAGATTGCAGCACAGTAACGGGTTTTAACCAGAATTTTATGAACGGTGCTACCCGTGTACGCAATCTGATGGCGGACTTCGACCGGGAAAAGCGTAATATTTTTGCTGCTGCCAGCGGTGATGAATACCGCCTGGAAAAATTACTGGCCCTGCTGGGTGACAGCTACCGTCAGCAGGTTGTGTTTCCGATGAGCCGCGATAAAACAGACGCGACTGCTCTGGTGCATTCCATCTATGCGGATATGTCGGTGTATAACTATCGCAGCCTGAATCCGGTACAGGCCGATCTGGGTAATTTCAGCCGCACTGATTTTTCCCATATTACGCCGGTCAGTAAAACCATTAATCTGGTGAGTAAAAATTATTTCCGCGCAGCCGGTGTGTATGTGTTACCCGGAAAGACTGTGCGCGTAACCCGTCTCGATAATAGCCCGGTAAATACCAGCGTAGCGGTGAATACCCAGCGTGCTGCATCGACGCACTGGTTTGCCACCAACAATAGTTATAACCGCCCTAAATATCTGCAGAGCACCCAGATTCCTCTGGCCAGTGGCGAGAGCATTGAATTAACCTCACCTTATGGCGGGCCGCTGCAGATTTTCTTTGATGCCAATGATCAGAATGTCAGCTTTAAAGTCGAGAATATTGGCCTGCACCCATACTGGAACGGCGCCGAAGATAATGCCGATTTTGAAGCCCGTCTGAGTGCCGGTGAGTTTGACTGGGCGGAATTATCCACCGCCGGTTTTGAGGTGCATTCACAGCTGGAAAAAATGCGTACTTCCATGAATGAATGGGGCGGTACAGCGGCTGATATGGCCGTGGCAACTGAGCGTTATGTTTCCAACCTGCCTCATGTACTGGCCGGATTTGAAGGGCCGGGAATTGATGTAGTGGCCGAGATACATGATTTTGCCAGTGCCAATAATTTTACCGTGCAGAATATCGATATCGTGAAACACATGAACGCCGACCAGCCAACCTGTGGCTGGGGTTGCTCCGGCAATCCTTACGATGCCGGCTGGAGCTTCTCACCGACCGGTCATGGTGATATTCATGAGCTGGGCCATGGGCTGGAAAAAGGTAAATTCCGCTTTGCCGGCTGGGAAGGTCATGCATCGACTAACTTTTATTCTTACCACAGCAAATATCATTATTTCCTCGATACCGGTAAAGATCCTCAGTGCCAGTCATTACCTTTTGAAAGTCTGTTTAATACCCTGCAGACCAGCCGTAATCAGGCTGATCCGGTTGCCTATATGCAGGAACAGGCACTGAATGGCTGGAGCAATGGTGCAGCTATTTATATTCAGATGATGATGGCTGCCCAGGCGCAGGGCACGTTAACCGATGGCTGGATGCTGCTGCCACGTCTGCATATTCTGGAGCGCGAATTCTGGAGTGCGACGCGCAACGATGACAACTGGGCAGCGAAAAAAGCGGCACTGGGTTTTGCTGACTTTAACCGCAGTGACGCCAGCGCCCTGAATAATAATGACTGGCTGAACATTGCGCTGTCGAAAGTCACCGGGTTGGATATGCGCGATTATCTGACCATGTGGGGCTTCCCGGCAGGCTCTGCTGCCAGTGCTCAGGTTGCTGCGCTGGCATTACCGGCGATGAGCAAAACCTTTTATGCTTCCGGCGGCGCCGAGTTCTGTAAAGGACTGGATAAAACGCCGGTAGCTATTGATGGTGCAGCGGTCTGGCCGTTGTAATGACATTCGGGGGATAAAATAAAAACCGGCCAACAGGCCACTGCTGCCCCACAGTTTGGAGTGACATTGTGTCACTCCAAACTGCAGCATTCATCGACTACTGTGTTTCAATCTGAAACGCCTTTCC
>NZ_DDCJ01000029.1:835-6319 GCF_002335285.1 Thalassolituus sp. UBA2009 | reverse complement strand
GATAAGTTCCCCTGGGAGGCATTGGGCCTGGATGTTAAAAAATGCAGTTTTTGCCAGCTGCGGTGCTGATTAAAAACTGTGGGACAGTAGTGGCCAACAGGCCGGTTTTTTTATGGATGTTTTCCTGCTGTATGCCCTGCAGATTCAGGGCGCCATAAGCCAAAGGCTCAGAGCGCCAATAATCAGAGATAAAAGCATCGCCAGGCTGACGCGGATGCCCAGCGCCGGTTTGCCGATAACCATAGCAAGGCCTGCCTTAAATAAATTATTAACAGTGACCGCAATCAGAATACCGGTGGCTGCGACGGTCAGTGTCAGGCTGTCGCCGAGTGACATACGCGATAAACTCAGGCTGATGGCATCGACATCGGTAATGCCGGAAATCGCCGCCAGCAGATAAACCCCGGTGCTGCCCATTTCCTGCTGCAGCCATTCGGTCAGTAATAAAATAATGACCAGCAGGCCACCCAGAATTAAAGCCGATCTTAATTCCAGCGGATTTTTGGCCAGATCAGGATGGCTGACGTCGGTTTTTGTATGACGCAGATTCATCACAATGGCGGGCAGATATAAAGACAGGGTCATCAGTAATACCGGCAGCCAGAGCAGGGTGATTAGCTCACGGTTAATTACCAGACAGTAAAGTAAAATACGCGGAAACATGGTGCCGCAGGCCAGCAGAATACCGGCCGCTAATAACGGTGCATTGGCCGGTGATGAGCGGGCAAGGCGGGAGAAATGCAGTGTGAGTGCGGTTGATGAGCTTAAACCGGCGAACAGACTGGTAAACAGCAGGCCACGGCGCTCACCAAGAATACGTACCGAAAAATAGCCAACAAAAGAAATCGAGGCGATCAGTACCACCATCCACCAGATTTCATAGGGATTGATCACGCCACCGGGGCCAAAGCCTTTATCCGGCAGCAGTGGCAGCATCACCACAGAAATCAGTAATAATTGCAGTGCGGCATCCAGTTCGTTTTCGCGCAATTTGCGCAGGGCGCTGTGAATTTCGCTTTTGTTATCGAGAATAATGGTGGTGACCACGGCCGCCATAGCTGCGATCACAGTTTGACCAGCGGCCACCATGGCACCAAAACAGAAGGTCAGTAATAAACCCACCACACCGGTAATGCTGACGTTCTGATGATTGGCGGCATAAGTACGGTAACCGCTGATGGCCAGGGCTGCCATTACCAGCAGCATTGCCGGTAAAAACCAGGGCGAAATACTTTCTGACAACAGCACGCTGATACAGCCGGTCAGAGCGGTCAGCGTATGGGTACGGATACCGGCAACCCGTGCGCCGGCTTCCTGTTCGCGTGATACCCAGCCACGTTGCAGCCCGATTAACGCACCCAGAGATAAAGCAATGAATAACTGAAATGCTGTCTGGGCATGGCCATTCACAAATACCGATAAATCCATGTCAGTTTTCCTCAGGTGCCGCAGAAGGTGCGTAACACTTTTTCATCCGGCTTTGGCGGTTGTTCATAATCGGCATATTCTGCCTTGCTGCGGTATGGCTCGGCCAGTACCTGTAACAGTTGTTCAAAGACGGAAAAATCACCTTCTTCAGCAGCGGCAATGGCTTCGGCAACGCGGTGGTTGCGCGCAATATAGGCCGGATTTTTATTCAGCATACGTTGTTCGGCGCTATCGCTGTCGCCACGCTGAATTAACTGCTGCTGCCAGTCGTCCAGCCAGTCATTAATATTCTGCACCAGTGTTGCGCTGCTGCGGCATTCCGGCAGATTCAGCAGTTCCAGTAACGCCTGGCGTTCACTGTCTGGCTGACTGCAGTCGCTTAAACGGCGGAAAAACAGCGTATAGTCGATACGTCCTTCGGCCAGCAGTGCCAGCAGGTTTTCAATCAGCGCCTGATCACTGTTTTTCAGTGCGGAAAAACCCACTTTTTCGCGCATATGTTCAAGCCAGGCCTGTTGTTGCCATAAGGCAAAATCCTGCAGAATGGCGGTGGCTTTTTCGACCGCAATTTTCTCGTCGTCGTTAAATAGTGGCAGCAGAGTTTCTGCCAGTCGCGCTAAATTCCACTGGCCAATGGCTGGCTGATTCTGATAGGCGTAACGGCCATGGCGGTCGATGGAGCTGAATACCGTTTCCGGGTGATAAGCATCCATAAAGGCGCAGGGGCCATAATCGATGGCTTCACCACTGACGGTCATATTATCGGTATTCATCACACCATGAATAAAACCGAGCTGCATCCACTGGGCAATTAATTCGGCCTGCTTATGGCAAATGGCTTCGAATAATTGCAGATAAGCATCGTCATCGCTGCTGTTAATGTGCGGATAATGACGGGCCAGTACATGGTCGGCTAATTGTTTAACGGCTTCGCCGTCGCGGCGCAGGGCAAAATACTGAAAGGTGCCGACACGGATATGGCTGGCGGCGACGCGGGTAAATACCGCTCCGGGTTCGCGCCCGTCGCGTATCACCCATTCGCCACTGCTGACCGCAGCCAGTGCACGGGTGGTGGGTACACCTAATGCGTGCATGGCTTCGCACAGAATGTATTCGCGCAGCACAGGCCCAAGCGGTGAGCGGCCATCGCCGCTGCGCGAAAATGGCGTGCGGCCACTGCCTTTTAACTGAATATCACGGCGCTGCCCCTGAATATCGAGCAGGTCGCCGAGCAGAATAGCGCGGCCATCCCCTAATTGCGGATTTAACTGCCCAAACTGATGGCCACTGTAAGCCATCGCCAGAGGGGCGGCGTTGTCGGGAATTTGATTGCCGGAAAATATCTGTGCCAGTTCGTTGTCACTGTTGTTGTCGCTGGAGCAGGCGCTGGAGCTGGCGGTATTAAGCTCTATGCCTAATTCCTGCGCGAGAGTGCTGTTAAAACGGATTAACGCCGGATTTTTTACCGGCGTTGGCAGCACCCGTGCGTAAAAACGCTCGGGCAGAGCGGCGTAGGCATTGCTGAACGGTATTTGCAGGGAAAGAGACACGGCGCTTCCGGAATAAATAGGTGTGTTAGGGGCTGTTCAGGCCCTAGGATATTCCGGCAGCGACCGTCTTGCCAGCGCTTCAGGCCGCAGAAGGTGCGCCCTGTTGCATAAAGCTGGCTGACTTTTGTTGAATCAGTCTGCACAACCGCTCTGCATGTTCATGAGCTCTTTGTGTAATATCTTCACGGCTGTTATCGCCACCGGTTTTATACACCATATCGTGGGAAATCAGCGGCGGCAGGAAGACCATGCCGGTAAAGTTAGCGCTTTGTTCCAGCGGACGCAGCAGCTCCTGAGTGGTGAAGTGGTTATGGCCACCGGCTGCATAGCTGTTCAGTGGACCGCCGATGGTGGTTGATACCAGTAAGTTTTTGCCACGCAACTGACTGTCCGGGCCATAGGCAAAGCCAAAAAGAAATACACGGTCCATCCATTCCTTTAAAATTCCCGGTACGCTGTACCAATGAAACGGATACTGGAAGATAATCAGATCGGCCTGCAGTAATGCCTGCTGTTCTGCAGCAATATCGATCTGAAAATCCGGATAAAGCTGGCCGAGATTACGCACTTCGGTATCCGCCAGCTGGCCGATCTGGTCAGCAATTATTTTATTGGCAAGCGAGTTCTGAATATTGGAATGTGCCAGAATAATTAACGTTTTCATAATGTGTTTCCTTGTTAACGTCCGGCGATCTTAGACGATGAAAACCGTGCGCATAAGAATGCACATTTCTGATACTCAGTACCCTTTTGTATACCCTTGGACGATATGAAATGAACCACTCAGACTATGATTGCAACCTCGGTTGCCCGGTAGAAGCGACTCTTGAGCTGATTGGTGGCAAATGGAAAGGCGTAATTCTTTATCACCTGCTGGATGGAACACATCGTTTCAATGAATTACGCCGGATTATGCCGGACATTACCCAACGAATGCTGACCCGTCAGTTACGGGAACTGGAGGCTTGCCAGCTGATTTCGCGCACAGTTTATGCCGAAGTGCCGCCACGGGTGGAGTACAGCCTGACAGAGTACGGCCGGACTCTGGAGCCGGTCATACAGGCATTACGCGGCTGGGGTATGCAGCACCTGACTGCTGTTCAGAATCAATAACCACTGTCAGGTGATGCGCAGTAAAGCGGAGAAAGATTATTTAACCGAACGGCTTCACGCCAATCAGCATGCCATGCAGCCACAGGGCAAAGGCAACCCAGGCGCCGATACCCACAACCAGCGTCAGTACGTCGCGTACCGCTCCTTTATACTCTTTCTTCACCCCGGCGATACGGTCACGGCGACGGGATACCGCAAATCCGGCAATAGCCCAGATTAAGAAGGCACCGAACAGCACCAGATCGTGCAGACCGCCATTGGCGATTAAATGGGCAAAGGCCCAGAGTTTGATGCCCAGATACATCGGATGGCCGAGCTTAACCTGCAAACGGTTGCCGGGAATCTGGCTGGCAAACAGCAGAATAAAAGCGGGCAGGGTGATCAGTGCCGCCAGATGGCGTGTCCATACTGGTGGTGTCCACAGCCAGGTCGGGTTCATACGGGCTTCGCCGTAACCGATCACCAGCAGAATAAAGCCGCCGATGGCGACCACAGAATACAGACCCTTCCACGGCAGCAGCCCCAGACGGCTGACCATGGCGTTACGCCATTGCGGCGCGATCAGGTTGGTACAGTGTCCGCCGATAAACAGCAGTAGTCCGGCCAGCAATAATGTCATGGTCATTCCTCAATTCATTATGTTTGTGCCATCATGCAGGCATATCAGCGCGGATAAAAGTTCTGTATGACGTCAGCACGCAAACGCATTTACATCGCCTACACCGGCGGCACTATTGGCATGGCCCGTACTGAGCGTGGTTTTCAGCCGCTGGCCGGCTTTCTGGAAGATAAAATCCGCAGTCTGGCGGAATTCAGCCGTGACGAAATGCCGGAATTTGAGCTGCATGAATACCAGCCGCTGCTCGATTCGTCGGATATGACGCCGGCGCAATGGATGCAGATTGCTGCCGATATTCTTGCCCATTACGACCGTTTCGATGGCTTTGTTGTGCTGCACGGCACCGACACCATGGCCTATACCGCCTCAGTCCTGTCCTTTATGTTGCCCGATCTGGGCAAGCCGGTGATTGTGACCGGTTCACAGATTCCGCTGTGCGAGCCACGCTCCGACGGCCACGATAATTTACTCAACGCGCTCTATATTGCCGCACATTATCCGCGTGCCGAAGTGGGCCTGTTTTTTCATCACCGATTATTGCGTGGTAACCGGGCGACCAAAATAAACAGTCAGGGCTTTGATGCCTTTGATTCACCCAACTGCAATGCGTTGCTGCATGCCGGCACTACCATCGAGGCCGGCCTGCCGGAACTGCGTCCGCTGCATAATAAACTGCCACAATTTAACGCCCTGAAACATGCGGCGGTGGCGGTGGTGACCCTGTATCCGGGGATCGATTTTTCGCTGTTGCAACGCCTGCTGGAACAACCACTG
>NZ_DDCJ01000029.1:0-692 GCF_002335285.1 Thalassolituus sp. UBA2009 | reverse complement strand
GCAGTAAACGGAGAACGTGATGACTGACTTACCTCATCCAACCCTGATTGAGCTGGCCGCGATTCTTGCCGAAGCAAATGATCGTGATCACTGCCTGCAATTACTGGNNTGCCCTGCGCGAAGCCGGTTTTGTATCGGCCGCTGATATGACACTGGAAGCAACGCTGACCAAGCTGCACGTATTATTAAGCGCTCCCGGAGAACGCAGTCATGTAATCAGCGAAGCCCGGCGTNNCAACGCCTGCTGGAACAACCACTGGATGGCGTTATTCTGCAGACCTTTGGCAGCGGTAATGCACCGCAAAATCCAGCCTTAATGGCAGCGTTTAAACAGACCAGCGAACGTGGCGTGGTGCTGGTTAATCACAGTCAGTGTTTGAGCGGGCGGGTGGATATGGACAGCTATGCCGGGGGGCATGCCCTGCGCGAAGCCGGTTTTGTGTCGGCCGCTGATATGACACTGGAAGCAACACTGACCAAGCTGCACGTGCTGTTAAGTGCTCCTGGAGAACGCAGCCATGTGATCAGCGAAGCCCGGCGTTTAATGGAAATATCGCTCTGTGGTGAGCTCAGCGCGGCAAAATAAAAGAGCATAAGAGAGCCTGAATAAACTGCAGTAAACGGAGAACGTGGTGACTGACTTACTTCATCCAACCCTGATTGAGCTGGCCGCGATTATTGCCGAAGCAAAT
>NZ_DDCJ01000052.1:486-2834 GCF_002335285.1 Thalassolituus sp. UBA2009 | reverse complement strand
TGAAAGCAGTTCAGCTAAGTCTGAGTGAAGGGATTCTGGTTCAGGAAATTGCCACTTCTCATTATTTTTAGCAATTCAGTCCGCGCTTTCCTGACTCTGAGGTTTCGCTTTTTCATCCACGGTAGCCAGCATTTCTTCCATTTCCGCCTTCTGTTTTNNAGATCGGGTCTGAACTACTACACTCAATCTGACCTTGATCTTCCCCCGCTTTAAGGGACACCAAAGTCAAACTGACGAGGTGTCCAATGCCAAAATATACTCAGCCAGGAAAGACCTGCAGTATCCAAATGATTTAACGTGAAAGCAGTTCAGCTAAGTCTGATTAAAAGGGTTCAGGTTCAGGAAGTCGTCGATTCTCATTATTTTTAGCAACTCAATCCGCACCTTCCCGATTCCGGGCTTTGTCATCCGCGCCAGCCAGCATCTCTTCCATTTCCGCCTTCTGTTTTAACGCACAGGCATGGAGTTTTTGCTGGCGCATACGGCGGATTGCTTCCAGCGGGTTTTCTTCAGGTTCGCTCTGCGATTCCCTTTTCCTGTCAAATGACTCGCTGATATCAGACTCACTCATCGTCACTCGCCTTTTTAATCAGAAAACGGAATACGCCATCAACCTCTTCCTGCAGCAATAATTCATGTTCCAGGAAATTGCAGAATTTTAAAAAATCGCGCTGGGTCGAAGGGTCGGTGGCGAGAATTTCCACCACCTGGCCAATCTGCATATCGCGGATCTGGTTGTGCAGCATCATCACCGGTTCCGGGCAGAACAGCCCTTTGGTGTCGAGGTGAAAATCAATGGCTGTGTCGTTCATAACTCTCTTCTTACCTGTTCGTTTTGCCTGCTCGTACTGTCCACTCGTTTTGTCTGGTCGTTCTGTCGCAGCGCCTAAGCCCGCTCAGACCAGAGCCTTGCGTGACGGCAGTAAACCGCGCTGTACCAGCGCCCAGACTGCACTCATCGCCGCCACACACAAAATGGCTGACAGCACAAAGTGGCCATCATACCCCAGAGTTTTGGCGCTGAAACCGGAAAGTGCACCGGCCAGCATACCGGCAATAATCACCAGACAGCTTTGCAGGGCATAATCGGCGGCGGCACAGTGTTCGCGGCAACGGTCCATCATCACGGTAAATAACGCCGCCGTCGCCATACCGCCGGCAATATGCTCAACGATCACCGCCAGATAAATATGCAGCCAGTCCGGCGCCTGCCCTGCCGCCGGCTGCAGGCCGAGATACGACAGCAGCGCCAGCGCTTCGAGCAATAAAAATCCGAGCAATGCGCTTTGCCGTCCGAGTTTACCGACCAGCCAGCCACCGCCCAGCGCACCAAGCAGACCGGCCAGAAAACCAACGGTTCCCAGAATCAGACCCATCTGCTCCAGTGTAACTCCGGCATCGCTCAGCATCGGCCGGATCATCGGCGTACCAAAGGCATCACCGAATTTATACACCAGCAGAAACAGCAGCCAGAACGCGGCGTATTTCAGGCGAAAAAACCCCAGCCACAAGGGCCACAGCGGCTGGCGGTCAACCACATGCGGCTGCGGCTTAAACCACCACAACGGCAGCGAGCCCAATAGCATCAGCAACGCCAGCAGCAGCAGTGAATTCTGCCAGCCAAGCAACGGATACAGCGACACCAGCGCGCCACCGGCCAGTATCATCCCGACCCGGTAACCGGCGACCTGAATACCATTACCTATACCGCGCTGCTCTGGTGGCAGGTTTTCTACGGCCATGGCATCGGTGGCGATATCCTGCGTCGCCATCAGGGTGTTCAGCATTAATAGAAGACCGACAAACACCGCCATCGCCTGCCCGGTCCATAAATCAAGCGGCTGACTGGCAATCACAACCAATACCGCCACCGCACTGTAATTCATGGTCAGAATCCAGCTGCGGCGGAATTCCTGTTGTCGCAGCGAAATACGGTCGAGCCAGGGCGCCCAGATAAACTTCAGCGCCCAGGGCAGTGCCAATAAAGACAACAGACCAATAATGGTCAGGTCCATGCCCTGCGTGCGCATCAGCGCCGGCATCGCCTGGCCGAAAAAACCGTGGGGCAAACCCTGCACAATATAAAGCCCGCTTAAGGCCAGCCATTTATTCATTCTGTTTCTTCTTTTGTTGTTCTGCTTTTTATCTGCTGCAGTCGGCTCACAAAGCTGACGCGGCTGACTTTACACATTGCGCTGCGGCTGCGCCAGTTACACAGGCCTGTTATTCAGCGCATAAAAAAACGCAAAAGCGTAATGTTGTTCACTTAAACAACCAGCCAGCGCTGACTGCATGTGAACAGCCTTTGCGGGGCAAGCCCCTGCGCCCCCTGTAAGGAGAGGTATCTC
>NZ_DDCJ01000052.1:0-129 GCF_002335285.1 Thalassolituus sp. UBA2009 | reverse complement strand
GCGCCGCACGATCGCCGGTTTAAGTAATCTGCTCAGCCGCATTTCAAAGGAAACCGTGTTTGCGACATGAGACTTAAAAGAATACGTTTGATTTGAAAAGCGGAATCGCGGTGATGGTTTTCTGCGCCT
>NZ_DDCJ01000051.1:6178-18822 GCF_002335285.1 Thalassolituus sp. UBA2009 | reverse complement strand
TGATGCCAACAGTGCGATGGCCTGCCTGCGCACCTGCTATGGCGATTTAGGGGTGGTCTGGAATCTGGTGGTTACGCGCAGTGTGATGCCACAGTTTTTTTCTGCCCGGCAAGCTACCCAACTGGTTCAGGATGGTGCTGTCTGTCTGCGCGGACATTGCGGCGCTGAATTGCAGCTGGTTGCCTGCGGTGCCGTGCAACTGCAGCAAATGCTGAAAGCCTCCGACCGCTTACGTCAGCAGCGTGTAGCGCATTCACTGATTTATTTATTAGAGCCAGGACGCTTCCGTCAGGCGCGCGACCGTTGGGAAAAATCAGCGCTGGCTGATCCGGCGGTTGTGCGCGCACTGTTTCCTGCCAGAGTGCGTTACCGGGTTTTTCTCACCCATGGCCGGGCTGAGGTGCTGCTGGCAACCTGCCGGCAACTGGATCTGGGCGCGCAACGAACCCGGGCATTGGGGTATATCAACCGTGGCGGCACACTGGATACTCAGTCGCTGTTATTTGTAAACGGCTGCACCTGGGCTCATGCTCTGGCAGCACTGGCAGAATTATGTGGTCAGAAACCAACGCTGTGGCTGACCGAAGAAGAGTGGCGGGCGATTGATGGGCGCGGCAACCCCTACCATGTTATTCCTGAGCCTTTATGATTCCGGCGACGACCAGCGCTGAGCGGCCTGGTTGTCACTGTCTTTTGCTTCCACCCAATAGCCGGCTGCTGTTGTCTGTTCTTTTTTCCAGAACGGCGCGCGGGTTTTCAGAAAATCCATAATAAATTCACAGGCGCGGAAAGCGGCTTCACGGTGAGCACTGCTGACCAGTACCAGCACAATCTGCTCGTTAACGCTTAATGTACCAATGCGATGAATAATGGTGATATTGCCGAGGGGCCAGCGTTGCCGTGCCTGTTCGGTGATCTGCAATAATGATTTTTCAGTCATGCCCGGATAGTGCTCCAGCGTCATGCTTAATAACGAGTCGCCGGCCAGCTCGCGAACACTGCCGATAAAACTGACGATGGCTCCGCAATCAGCCTGATTACCCAGCACTGCGTATTCGTCGGCCAGATTAAAATCTTCCTGCTGCACTTTTATCCGGGTTAAATGTTCCATATCAGCCACCGGTCACCGGAGGGAAAAAAGCAATTTCATCACCGGCAGTAATTGCTTCGTCAGGTGTACACAGTTGCTGATTACGGGCGCAGAGCAGATCGGGCCTGGCCAGTGCTGAGTCCCAGTTCTCTCCCTGGGCGCGTAATTCCTGTATTAAACCGGCAATACTTCTGGCTTCGCTTTGCCAGTTAAGTTGCCCGCAACCAAGGGTTTCGCGCAGGGCGGCAAAAAAAACAATATTAAACATGATCAGATTCTCCGCTACGCAGCCAGTGGCCGCTTTTACCGCCTTGCTTTTCCTGCAGGCGGATATCACTGATGACCATGGCCGGATCAACCGCTTTGCACATATCGTAAATGGTCAGGGCTGCAACGGATGCCGCCGTGAGTGCTTCCATTTCCACGCCGGTCTGGCCACGCAGACGGCACAGGGTCGTGATATGAATTTCCTGTTCTGAAAGAACAAAATCTACGCTGACTTTGCTCAGGGCCAGCGGATGGCAAAGCGGAATTAAATCGCTGGTACGTTTGGCCGCCATAATGCCGGCGATGCGTGCCGTTGCCAGTACGTCACCTTTTTTAATTTCAGTCTGCTGAATACGGGCGATAACATCCGGGCGGGTGATGATTCTGGCGCTGGCATAAGCGCTGCGCAGACTGCTTTCCTTGGCCGACACATCGACCATGTGAGCATGACCGTGCTGATCAATATGGGTCAGATCTGACATAAAATTCTCCAGGGTCTGTTAGGGCCTAACGACAGGCATTAACAGGGCTGTTTTTAACATGGGCAACGAAATTACATGGCCCGGTGCGGCTGTCCAGCTGTGGTGCGATCAGCGCTTCCCAGGCCTGACGGCAGGCGCCGCCAGAACCGGGAACAGCAAAAATAAGGGTTTTATTGGCAATCCCGGCCAGTGCCCGGGACTGCATACTGCTGCTGCCAATATCGGTAAAACTTAACTGCCGGAATTGCTCGCCGAAGCCCTCGACCTCTGCATCAAATAAAGGGCGGATGGCTTCTGGTGTGCAGTTGCCCTCAGAGAAACCGGTGCCGCCATTAATAATAATGACCTGAATATCCTGGCTGGCAATCCAGTCGCTGATGCAGGCGCGGATGTCATAACGGTTATGCTTTAACAGGGCGCGGGCGCGGATTGTGTGGCCGCTTTCCTGAGCCAGTGCCAGCAGCAGATTGCCACTGCTGTCTTCGGCCGGAGTGCGATGATCCGACAGCGTCAGAATGGCAATGTTTAAGCGGAAAAATTCTTTGCTGGTATGTTTACTCATATTAATGACCGCCTTGCGAAGCGTGACAGGCCAGCTGCCAGTCTTCGGGAGTATTTGTATTCAGCAACAGCTGTGGTGATGGGCAGGGAATTGCTCTGGCCGCACAATAAGACAGCAGGGCACCAACAGAACGCCGTCCTTTTTCATGCAGTTGTTTTGCAATATAAGACTGTAAATCGCTGCTGTTATGCAGCACGCAGGGCAGATAATGATCTTTAAAGAAAACCGGCTGTTCCTGTGAATGACGTATCAGAGTGCGCAAAAGTGCTGCCGTCATCCAAGGCATGTCGACAGCCAGTACCAGTACACGCTCATGTTTGCAGAATGGCAGCAGAGTATGCAGACCAGACAGGGGCCCATGCCCTGCCTGCTGGTCGGGAGTGCCCAGTTGCGGATGGCTGAGCTGAATATCGTCACAACCCGCCTGTTGCAGCCGTACCTGCTGCAACAGCCATAGCGGCAGACCGTTCATCGGCAACTGCGCTTTATCGGTCCCCATACGTGAAGAGCGTCCACCGGCAAGAATAATGGCACTGAACATATCTCACCCCCCGATCATGGCCAGATGACGGGTCTGGCCACTGCGTTGCTGATGCAGATAGTGGCTTTCTTCTTTTCCGCCAATGGCCCGCTGTAAAAATGCTTCGACCGGTGCAGGATCGTCGCTTTGCAGCAGCTCACGCAGACTTTGATGCTCGTCGGCAAATAAGCAGAGAAATAATTCCCCTTGACTGGATACGCGCAGGCGATTGCAGCTGCTGCAGAAGTCTTTACTGTAAGGCATGATAAGTCCGACCCGGCCAGCATAATCCGGATGGGCATATTCCAGCGCCGGACCATCGGTGGTTGCCTTAGGCTGCAGTTGCCAGCCATCCTCGGTCAGCTGCTGACGGATAAATTCACCGCTTAAATGCTGTTCCTGATAGAAACCGGCATTATCGTTGGTCCGCATTAATTCAATAAAACGCAGTGATACAGGCCGGTCTTTTATAAAGCGCAAAAAGCCAGGAAGAGAATGGGTATTGTGCTGGCGTAATAAGACGGTGTTCAGTTTTACTTTCTGAAAATTCAGCTGCAGGGCCTGATCGATCCCCTGCAAAATATAATGCAGACGATCGGCCCCGGTTATGCGTGAAAAAATAGCAGGGTCAAGGCTGTCGACGCTGATGTTCAGGGCATCCAGTCCGGCTTTTTTCCAGCCGGATATTTCTTTCTGCAGATTGTAGCCATTGGTGGTCAGGGCAACCTGTTCTATGCCCGGTACTGATTTGCATAAGCTGATAATTTCGCTGAGATCGCGGCGCAGTGCCGGCTCTCCTCCGGTCAGGCGAACCTTGCGGGTACCCAGACGGGCGAAGGCGGTCAGCAGGCGGCGGACTTCATGGATATTCAGATCAGACTCTGCTGTATCACAATCATTACCTTCTGGCAGGCAGTAGGTACAACGGAAATTACAGCGTTCAGTCAGCGACAGGCGCAGGTAAGTAAAGCGCCGGGCAAAACGGTCGGTCAGCATAAGACACCTTTCCAAGCATGGGAGGAAGCTGGGTTTCCCCTGAATCCCGGTGGCAGTATTGCCACGGCTGAGCTGCCATAACTCACCGATGAGGGGAGTGAGCGTTAGGCAGATCAGCTCGGCGTCAGTTGAATATAGCGGTATGAGGAGGCTGCTACTATCCGCTTCCCGGGATAGTGGCATGCCTCTTTATGGGTAGGTCACTGCAGCCTGATGTCCGCTGAAAAGCAGCTGATCCCGGCAGTAACGGATGTCCCGGTGTGTCAGCATCATATCCGCAAGGGTTTCGCTGCCGCGCACATCACCGGCAAGAATAAAACCGATAATGCGATCTCCGGCAATGATGATCTTGCGGTAGATGCCACACTCCGGAATATGCATCGTGAGGCACTGATTGTTCTTTTCGGCGTTCAGGCTTCCGGCATAATGAATGGCGAATTTATTTACCGAAATCCGGTGTGGCAGATCTGGTTTGCCAAGCCAGAGTTCCCGCAATAACGAAAACTGATCGGAATGCTCGTTCGTTTTTCTCCAGCAGCGGGAGGCAAACATATTAAGAATTGATTCAGGCGGTGTGAAATGATCTCCGCCATCGGGCAGATCCAGACTGTCAGTTGAAGAGATTTTTATGTTCTGGGTTTGTATCTGAGCATGACGGATTTCTTTATTTCTGCTGCTCAGCGGCATGTAAATTACAGGTATTGTTTTGGGGATGGTGTTTTTTTCTTCAGACGGAATTATTTTAACGCCAGAGTTTTTTATCTCTCTGTAAATCAGCCGCTGAATATGTTTGTCAAACCCGGGGTTTATAAGGGCGGCTTTATCGGCAACCAGGTATGCCGGAAATCCTGCACGGGCAACACTGGTTGCATATTGGATTGCCAGTTCAGAGCTGCCGATGATGGTGATACCGCCGGATTTCTGTAAATGGTTCTGGGCGAGCTGAATATTTTCAGGTGTGTGCAGTGGAATATACAGACTCCGGTCACCGGCCGTTTTCAGTACCGATATATGCCTGGCATCAGGACGTGTATCGACGACGGCAGCATAATTTATGTCGGGTTCTGTATGGCGGCAGATATAGCGGATTTTCCGTGCGTGATACCACTCCGGCGGAGTTTCCATTTCTGCTATCGGCAATATACCGGCAAGCAGCTGAGGAAGGCAGTGACGAGGGAAATACCGGTGGTCGGATTGTGACAGCAGGTGAATATGGCTGAAACAATTACTGGCTGAGAGTTTGTCCTGCAGCCGGTGTGAAGTGTTGTTGTCGCCGATGATAAGAATGTTTTTATTATTTCCCGCCATGTCGAATGCCTCTGACCTGACGGTGATATTGGGCCGGATACTATGCACAGGCAATACTAAAGAACGCATACCTCATAAAGGGTATAACGATTTTCACCCGATTTAATCTCAATTGACTTTGATTGGGTGCGCCTTAGTATGGAACGATAATCAGCGAAAACGGTTAAAAAAATGGATAGCAAAAAATCGACAATCATGTTGGTTGATGATCATCCCCTGTTGCGTAAAGGACTAAAGCAGCTGCTTGCATTTGAGGATGACCTTGAGGTTATCGCCGAAGCCAGCAGCGGTGCAGAAGCAATTGATCTTGCTGTTGAAGATGAGCCGGATCTTATTATTCTGGATCTTCATATGCAGGGTATGGATGGTCTGCAGACACTGACTAAATTACGCGACCGGGGCATTACCTCGAGAATCGTTATGCTTACTGTTTCGGATGCTGATGACGATGTGCTTACCGCCATTGGTCAGGGAGCTGATGGTTATCTGCTGAAAGATACCGACCCGGATATGCTGCTGGAGCAGATTAAGCAGGCTGTCGGCGGCAAGATGGTGTTGAGTGAAGCGGTGACTAAGGTTTTGGCCGCTGCTATTCGCCGTCCGGCGGTGCGTCCTGCATCTGAACTGGATGCCCTGACCGGACGTGAAGTTGAAATTCTGGAATGCATTGCCAAGGGTATGAGCAACAAAGTTATTGCCCGTGAGCTGGATATTTCCGACGGTACGGTCAAGGTTCATGTGAAGCATTTGCTGAAAAAACTCGGACTGCGCTCCCGTGTGGAAGCGGCGGTCTGGATGGTGAACCAGCAGGGTGAAGATAAGGGGTGAGTATGCAGTCTGTCGCCGATGCTGTTGCCGGTATGCTGGCGGCGACATCCGGATATGCCCTGGGTGAAGAGAGTGTCGCTCTGCAGCAACTGGACGGACGCATTCTGGCAAAACCTCTTTATGCACCGGAAACCGTGCCGGCGTTTGATAACTCGGCGATGGATGGCTATGCGCTGCACAGCCGCGATGCAGAGCTGCTCTGCAGCACCGGTTTAACGCTGGCTGGTGTGGCACTGGCGGGGCATCCCTTCCGTGGTGTGCTGCAACCGGGACAGGCGTTACGGATTATGACCGGCGCTGAAATGCCGGCCGGCGCCGATACCGTCATCATGCAGGAAGATGTGCAGGTCGATGTGCAGGCAGATGGCGAGTGTATTATTTCGCAGGCACCACTCCACCCCGGCAGCCATGTGCGTCATGCCGGCGAAGATATCCGTCGCGGTGAGGTGATGCTGGCCGCCGGACAACGTTTAACTCCGCTGCATATTGGCTTATTAGCCAGCGTCGGTCTGGCGCAGGCTGAAGTCTTCCGTAAATTACGGGTTGCCCTGTTCTCCAGTGGCGATGAATTATGCCAGCCGGGCGACTCCCGCCAGGCACACCAGATTTATGACAGCAATCGCTTTGCTTTACGGGCGATGCTGGAGCGCATGCCGGTTGAAATTATCCACTTTGCCTGGCTGCCGGATACCCTTGAGGCCATGCGCTCTGCCATTGCTGCAGCAGCACAGGAAGCCGACGTTATTATCACCAGCGCCGGTGTTTCAGTCGGTGATGCCGATTATACCCGTCAGGTGCTGGATGAACTGGGCGAGGTTAATTTCTGGCGGGTTGCCATGAAGCCGGGTAAACCTTTCGCTTTCGGACGCGTAAAAAACAGCTGGTTTTTTGGTCTGCCGGGCAATCCGGTATCGGCCATTGTAACCCTGGATCAACTGGCTCAGCCGGTATTGCGCCAGTTGTGTGGCGAACGTGTTCAGGCGGCACTGCCGCTGCTGGCAACCGCTGCTGAAGCCTTCAGAAAACAACCGGGAAGGCAGGACTTTCAGCGCATCCGTCTGGACTCTGAAGCGGGTGTTTTAATGGCTTCGCCGTGTGGCAGTCAGGGTTCTGGCCTGTTGCATGGTTTTGCTGATGCTCAGGGGTATGCCGTACTTGAAGCGGAGCGCGGTCATGTCGCGCCGGGCGAACAGGTTCGTGTAATGCCTTTGGGTACATTATTGAATTAACACCATGAACGACGAACAACTGCTGCGTTACAGCCGGCATATTTTCCTCCCCCAGATTGATATCGATGGCCAGCTGGCCCTGTGTGACAGCCATGTTCTGGTGATTGGTCTGGGCGGTTTGGGCGCGGCCGCTTTACCCTATCTGGCGGCCAGCGGTATCGGGCAGCTGACGCTGGTGGATGATGATCATGTTGAGCTCAGCAATCTGCCACGCCAGATTATTCATCCGCAGGATCGGGTGGGAATGAGCAAAGCCGAGTCTGCCGCGGCAACCGTGATGCAGCTGAATCATGATGTGCGGGTGCATACCGAAATCCGCCGCGCAGATGCTGTCTGGCTTGAGCAGGTTTTACCGCAGTTTTCTCTGGTGCTGGATTGCACCGACGAGCCTCTGGTTCGTTACGCCCTCAATAAAGCGGCGCTGAAATACCGGATTCCCTGGGTCAGTGCGGCCGCTGTCGCCATGGACGGTCAGCTGACGGTGTTTGATCCGCGCCGGGCCGACAGCCCCTGTTACCGTTGCCTGTATCCGGATGTGCAGCCGGACCAGCGTAATTGCAGTGAGAGTGGCGTGCTGTCGCCTCTGGTAGGAGTTATCGGTACGTTACAGGCGGTGGAAGCCCTGAAGCTGCTGAGCGCTGCCGGTGAGTCTCTGTGTGGGCGGCTGCTGTCGTTTGATGCCCGTGCCAGCCGCTTTCATGAATGGCGGATTACCCGCCGCCCGGACTGTGCCGATTGCGCTGCTCAGTCCTGAGTAAAGCGGTACGGTTTATTTAAGCCCGAGCTTCTGTGCCAGCTTGTGCAGATTACTCGGGTCCATACCCAGAGCCCGTGCGGTTTTGCTCCAGCTGCCTTGCTGTTGCTGCAGTTCGTGCAGAACCAGAGTCTGCTGAAAGTATTTAACGGCTTCTTTCATTGGCATTCCCTGCACCGCTTTCAGTAATGAATCACTGCTGTCTTCGCCTGTTGCGTGTGCATGGTGACGGGAGGTTGGCAGCTCAAGATCCAGTGAACGGCAATCCAGAGTCACAATATCGTGCCGTTGTGCTCCCCGGCTCAGCGCTTTGATGGCTGCACGGCTGATAACATGCTCCAGCTCACGGATATTGCCGGGCCATGGATAGGTCTGCAGTGCTGCCTCGGCATCGGCCGATAAGCGCAGGCTGCGCAACCCTAAGCGGGTGCGGTTTAATTCCAGAAAATGCCCGGCCAGCAGAGGAATGTCCTGCCCGCGCTCACGCAGGGGAGGAATCGGGATAGGATAAACAGACAGGCGATGATACAGATCGGCCCGGAATGCGCCTTCGGTAATCTGCTCTTTCAGGTTGCGGTTGGTCGCGGCCAGAATACGGACATCCACATGGCGGGTCTTATCGCTGCCCAGTCTTTGAATTTCACCATTCTGCAAAACCCTCAGCAGCTTGGCCTGTACCGGCAGCGGTAGTTCACCGACCTCATCAAGAAAGAGTGTGCTCTTATCTGCGGTTTCAAACCGCCCGGCGCGGTCGCTGGTGGCACCGGAAAATGCGCCTTTAACATGGCCGAATAATTCACTTTCAGCGAGGTGTTCCGGCAGTGCCGCACAGTTGATGTATACCATTGGCCGTGCGGCGCGTGCTGACAGCCTGTGTGTGTAGCTGGCAAAGATTTCTTTACCGACACCGGTTTCTCCCAGCAGCAGTACCGGCAGGTCGGAGGCCGCAACTACTTCGAGTTCTTTTTTAATCTGACGGATGGCACTGCTGTTGCCAATAATTTCATTGTCGGCTTCGGTGCCAATGGCGATATTGCCGGCACCATCCAGCCGGACACGGCGCAGACCGCGTATTTCTTCTTCCAGCATGCTGATACGGATGGCCGTTTCCAGTACCGGGCGATAGCTGTCCAGCTCGTCAATGCGGCTCTGGTCAAAGGTGCCCGGAGTCAGAGAGTCGAGGGTCAGGGCGCCCCAGCGCTCACCGTTCAGCCAGAGGCTGGTTCCCATGCAGTCATGCACCGGCAATGCTTCCCCGGGCTGAGTCTCCAGCAGGCCGTCATAGGGATCGGGTAACGGGCTGTCTGGCGGAAAGCGCAGAGCATGGCTGGTGGTCATAACGGCCGACAGGCGTGGGTGCTGAGCCAGACTGAATTTACGGCCATGCGCTTCGGTAACCAGACCGGAGACGGCGACAGGACGCAGATACTCACCCTGCAAGCGCAGCAGAGCGACAGCGCCACAGTTAAAGCTGGTGCGGATACTTTTAACGATATGGTCAAAGCGTTCGCCGGCCGGCATATCTTTGATGAGTTCCGTAAGCAGCTGTTGTCCGGGCATGAGAGGTCTCTGTGTTGGTATGTGCTTGGTGGTATTTACCAAAGTGTAGATTTTACAGGGAATATCCGGGTTATTTATACCCACTCTCTGTTGACCGGCAGCAAGTATGCGCTCTGGCGGCTGGCCTGCATCTTGCTGATCACTTCTGTTGAATCAAAACCTTTATATATCAGGAGAGTTTATGGAAATTCTGAATCGTTCTCTGAGTGATATTGCCACAACCATTCCCGGTGCTTCTGCTTTGTTACGTCAGCTGGATATTAATTTCTGCAATCAGGGCATGGTGAGCTTGCAGCAGGCACTGGAACATAAGGGACTTGATCCGGAAGAGGTGGCGGCCGGTCTGGCTGAACTTGAAATGACCGAACACCATCATGATGATCCCGCCATTGATTGGGGCAAAGAACCCCGCATGAAACTGATCGGTCACATCCTGGAGCGTTACCATGCCCGCCATCGTGAGCAGTTACCGGAGCTGATCTTCCTGGCTGCAAAAGTTGAACGGGTGCACAGCGATTCCGCCAACTGTCCGTCCGGACTCGCTGATCTGTTGCGCGATATGAGTCATGAGCTGGAAAGCCATATGATGAAAGAAGAGCAGATTCTGTTTCCGATGCTGGCCGGGGGAATTTATCCGAATGGCCCGATTAATGTGATGCAGGATGAGCACCTGGAACATCTGGAAGCCATTAACCGTTTGTGCAGTCTGACCAATAATATGAAAGTTCCGGCGGGTGCCTGTAACAGCTGGCGCTCGCTGTATCTGGGCCTGCAGACGCTGGTGGACGATCTTATGCGGCACATCACGCTGGAAAATTATTTTCTGTTTGTACCACCTAAAGCAACGTCTTCAGACTGCTGCGGCAGCTGCCAGTAATATAAAATCTGCGAGGGGCCGGTGCGAATCGGCCCAGTCTTCGTACGGATTGCTCAGTGATTTAAGAAACGCCTTAATTGTTCATATCAGGTTTCCGCATAACAATAACTGATAGCGGCGGTATATCGTTGTATATTTACCCCTGTTACTGAATTTCCGGAAAACTTCAGGAGTTATCATGCAGAAAAAAATCCGTATCGGCATTCTGACGGTCAGCGACAGAGCCAGTGCCGGTATTTATGAAGATATTTCGGGTCAGGCTATCCGTGAAACATTAACGGAATATTTATCCGGTGAGTGGGAAGCGGTTTATCGTCTGATCGCCGATGAGCGTCCACAGATTGAAGAAACACTGTGTGAGCTGGTGGATGAGGAAAAATGCTGTCTGGTAATTACTACCGGAGGTACAGGGCCTGCTCTGCGTGATGTGACGCCGGAGGCAACCGAGGCGGTCTGTGATCGTATGATGCCGGGGTTCGGTGAGCTGATGCGCATGGAGTCTCTGAAATATGTGCCTACCGCCATTCTTTCACGTCAGACTGCGGGCCTCAGAAAACAATCATTAATTATTAATCTGCCGGGCAAGCCGAAAGCAATACGTCAGTGTCTGGATGCGGTATTTCCCGCTGTACCTTACTGTATTGATCTTATGGATGGGCCCTATCTGGAATGTAATCCGGAGGTCATCAGTATTTTCCGTCCGGCGAGCTGATTATTTTCTGTTTTTGTGCCGGCATAGCAGCTTTTTATTTATTTTCAGAAGCTGCCTGCCGGCATCCGGACAGGCCCGGATTATTGCTCGTTATCTTCTGGCTGTTTATTGGCGGCTTTACGAAAATCCCGGATCGCACCACCAAGATCACCTCCCAGAGAGCGCAGCCGTTTACTGCCAAATAATACGATTACAATCAGCAGTACGATCAGTAACTGCCATGGACTTATTCCCATAATACGTACCGCCTTAATGGTGCATGCTGTGATCTTCGGAATGGTTTTCGCCCATCATTTGCTGATGTTGCAGCAGGGCTTCTTTCAGCTGCTCGAACGTCATCACGCTGGTTTGTCTGTCAGAGGCAAACAATGCTGCACTTTCCTTATTGGCAAAGCTGGCGATTGGCGTGCCCATTGAGCCTGCCATATCGGGGGCTACAACGTAAAACGCCTGCATGGCATTAATCAGATGTGCATCATCCGGTCTGTTCCAGTCGCTGCGGCTCATATCGTGAACGTATAACGTCATTTGCTGAACCTGATTTTCAGGCTGTAACCACCAGTGCAGCATCTCGGCGGATGAGCAGAATTTTCTGGTAGCACCATTGCCCGATATCGCTTCGCCTTTGGGACCGGGAAAGCGGGTGATGGCCATGCCGCACACGTGGCATTCATCTGATGAGTGAAAGGCGACCGGTGAATGTGTGGTGATTTCACTGTTGGTTGGCTGGCTGCAGCCTGCCAGTAATGCGCTGAATATCAGGGCAGCAACAGAAATGATGGAGTGTACTTTTTTCATGAACTTATCCTTTATAACGTTAAATCGCACGACGACGTAAGGCGAAATGAGCAATACCCAGGCTGGCAATCAACCAGATAAATAATGAGAACCACAATCCCGGATTTGTGATGGGTAAATCCCGCCCCAAAGCCATAACACCATTCATTGCACTGCCGTCGCCAAGACCGGACAGATTTATTTGCCGGAATATATCGGTGGGATTAAGCAGTAAAAGCCATGGCAGAAGGTCAGGGTTGAGCTGCCCTTTACTGAAGACCAGCAGTGCCAGCAGACTGAGATCAAACACCAGCACAAACAAAAACCACACGCCAAGAGCGAGGCCGGCTGCGGTCGATTTTTCGCTGGCTTTGCTGCTGAGAAAATAGGCCAAAGCAAGGAATACCCAGCCCAGTAACGTGGCTGAAAAAATAAAGCGTGAGAACGATTGAATCAGAAGCCAGATATCCAGATCGCTGACCAATAATGCAATGGCGACGGCGGCACTGCCAAAACCAATAGAGGTGGCGAGCGCAAGAATCAGCCCGTGACCGATAAATTTCCCCAGCAGTAACTGCCCGCGACTGAGCGGGTAGGTCAGCAATAACAACAGGGTTCCGCCTTCTTCTTCACCCACGATGGCATCGTAAGCAAGCAGCAGAGCAATCAGCGGAACCAGAAA